>NZ_CALNCS010000001.1 GCF_937875145.1 Alkalibaculum bacchi
CGTAGACGCGTTAATCATCGCAGTAGGATCGGAACCCCTCTTGCCACCCATTCCTGGTTTAGATGGAGAAAACGTAATTGTGGTAAACAACTATTATCTAGAAAAAGAGAAGGTGACAGATGAAGTCATCGTCTTAGGAGGGGGACTTGCAGGTTGTGAAGCTGCAATCCATCTTGCTCAAGAAGGAAAAACTGTTCACCTTGTGGAGATGAGAGAAGAATTAGCAATAGACGCAAATATCAGACACCGACCAATTCTTTTAAAGGAAATTGAAAAGCAAAAAATCCAGGTTCATACAGGCTTAAAAGGATTACGGGTAATAGCTGATGGCGTCATCTGTGCTGATTCAACAGCTGAAGAACAACTCATTCCAGGAACAACAGTAATCTGCGCTCTTGGACAGAAAGCAAGAAGAAATGTAGTGGAAAACTTAATTGACTGTGCACCATATGTTGCTCAAATTGGAGATTGTGTAAAAGCGTCAACTATAACAGCAGCGGTATATCAAGGATACCATGCTGCACTCGATATCTAACGATTTTTAAGTCAATTGAATTGCTAATGGATTTGAAAGAGTAATAAATCTATCAATTATTTGTTATTTTGATTGTTGCCAAATCTAAAATTTTTATGAATAAATTTGGCAACAATTTTTTATAATGAGAAAGTGTAACTTTTGCCCACTGCCTCGCTGGTAAAAAGTAAACACCCAAAATATCAGGCTGATATTTTTGAAGCTATGATATAAAGTATTGTTGCCCCAACAAATCCGCTGTTAACAAGGCGTCATATAGCTGTTCCCAGGTTACACCTCCTGCCATATGATGAATTGTCTCTCCTTGTATACAAGCTTTTTGAGCAGCGATGCGAACACGTTCTCCATCGGTTACTCCTATCTCTTTTAAAGTAATAGGTAGACCTACACTATAGCAAAAATCCATAACCTCTTTAATTTCTTGCTTGGGGGCACTTTCTAAAATAAGTTGTGCGATCGTCCCAAATGCCACTAGGGAACCGTGCATGGTTTTCTCACATTCCTGTAAGGCTGTAAATCCATTGTATACAGAATGAGCAACTGCAAGTCCTCCATTATCAGCACCTACACCACTTAAGTATGTATTTGCCTCAATAATCGCGTCTAAAGCAGGTGTGACCAAATGTTTTTCACAAGATAATTTTGCCTGATATCCACATTTTAATAGAGTTTTATAACATAATTCGCATAAAGCCATAGCTGACAGTGAAATTCCTCCATTTTCTAAACTAGGAGAATTTGTTCTCATACAGGCTCTAGCCTCAAAATAAGTCCCAAGGGCATCTCCCATGCCTGCTATCAGAAATTTTACAGGTGCATCTGCAATGATTTGACTATCCACAATAACCGCCTCTGGATTTTTGGGATAAAATAGATATGTATCAAAAGCTCCGTCATCATGATAAATAACTGAGAGTCCAGTACAAGGTGCATCTGTAGCTGTAATCGAAGGAATAATTGCAACAGGGAGTTTCTCGTAATATGCAGTTGCTTTTGCAGTATCAAGAGCGGACCCTCCACCGATACCTACAACCACCTCGATTTGTTCTTCTTTGACAATTTTCCTCATTTTTTCAATTTCACCATTTGAGCTGATGCCGTTGAATATTTTAAAATGTAGCTTACATTCGGTTCCTTCAAAACTCTTTTCGATTTTTTTGTGACAACTTCTATATCCACTTTTACTACAGATAAACAAAAATGATGATCCTAAATCTTTTATTTCTTCATAAAAATTTAATAAAGCCCCTTTTCCTTGCACGTATTTTAATGGAGCTCTTATTAATTTTAATCTGGTCATAAACAAAAACCTCCCTCTAAAAATGGTCTTAAATACATTACACACCACCTATATCTATTCATTAATGCTTAAAATCCACATGACTTATTAACTCATCACGATGCCCCCGTCAGTAATAATAGCTTGACCAGTGATATAATCTGCCCCAGGAGAGGCTAAGAAGGATATTAAATTTGCTACGTCTTCTGATTTCTGGGGTCTTCCCATCAATATCTTTTTAGAATATTCCGTAAAAGCACCACCCTTTTCAACACCTAAGTAGGGAGACAAACTCTCATCAATTTTTTCCCACATATCTGTCTCTACAATGCCTGGACAATAAGCATTAACCGTAATTTTGGGTGCTAATTCCGCTGCTAATGCCTGAGTGAACCCTCGTACTGCAAACTTAGTTCCACTATATGCAGATAAATATCCAAAACCGACATGACCTGCTATACTAGAACAGTTAATAATTTTACCTAAGGTATCTTGCTTCATCATCTGTCTTGCTGCTTCAATATTTGTTAAAAACACGCCTTTACAGTTTATAGAAAATATTTCATCCCATTCATTTGATGTTGTTTCAACAGCAGGTTTAACTGTACATATACCTGCGTTGGCTACTAAAACATCCAACTTCCCAAACTCCCTTATTGTCTTTTCAAAAATGTTATTGACATCTTTTTCATTGGATACATCTCCTGCTATAGCAATACTTTTTTGACCTAGTTCTTCTACCTCTTTAGCAACTTTTTTGGCATTTTCAGGGTTGCGAGCATTAACTACTACATTGAATCCATCCTTTGCCAATCTTAAGGCAATGGCCTTACCAATACCTCTACCTGACCCTGTTACGATAGCTACTTTACTCATCTTCATTACCTCCTTTAACTTTCTTATTACATTAAGTAGCAAGTAATGTGCCAAATAAAGTGAAATTTATTCCGTAAGGGTTTTCTTCATCCCCTACTGAATTGGGAAGTTGGAAGCAAGAGATCAGAGGTTAGATTTTTTTGTCTCCAGTGAAGTCTTTGTGTTCTAACCTCTAACATCTCAATATCCTCCTCTTTTTCTTTTTATCTTGAAGTGGGAGTATTAGTGCCTATTAATTCGGGATGAATTAAAGTAATCCGCTTTTATGCCGTATTTTATGATCTTGTCTTGCGCTCTCTTCAAGATAGTCCTTTATAGGCGCTTTTTCTCTTTTAATTATTTCATTCAGTAAGTAGCAGGTATACTTTCGTCTTAGTTTTTGATCTAATTCATCTCATACTTTCTCATTTTAAATCTCATAATAATACTTTTTCTCATTCTTGAGAAAATTAACAAAGATGTTTTCAAGCGTGATTATAATATCTTCACAATCTTTTTGCTGTATTACATAATTAATGATTATTTCTTAGAGAATTATGTGATAGAAAAATAAGATATCTTAAAACATTCTAGAAAATCGAGTAAAAAATAACCTCGATATGTTCCCTTATACACATATCGAGGGTTAAAGTTACATTATCAGATTTACTTTTAGTTTATGAAACTCAGCATTTCTTGCCTTAGAAAGCAAAACCATCTTTAGCATCCTTAGAAAGTTAAACATTTAAGGTTTTTATATTATTAACGAACTCCACAAGAGGATCCACACAAGCTTTATGCCAACTCTTTCAGCAATACCTGTTGCAATATAGTTATCTACCTCAAGGGGCAAATGGTGGCCATGTTGTTCTGTTTGTCCCATAGGTATTAAAGCGATATCTGTTATTTCTGTGATTGTTTCGCCTTTTGCTGTAAGGGCAGACAGAAAAGCTCCTTGCTGCATATCTGTTTGCTCGTTGTTTAGAATTGATATAAATGCTCTCTCAGCTTCTTGTGGATTTAAATCCTCTTTGTTTATTAATTTAGTTAAAGAAAAAAGTCCATACTAAAAAATAGTATGGACTTTCCAACATCCTACATCGCAATCCGCTGTCTCGAGCAGACTTTAAAAATAATAGGCAGGTCTCCTGACTTAGATTTAAACACCTTTATTGTCTTCCCCCTAATCGGAGTGACATATAATAAAGATTCATCGTCGTCAACGACACCCTTTGGTGTTTAGCTATAACCTTCCCACTACCAGGTAGCTTCGGGACTTTCACCATTAGATTGCGCCCATTCTGGGCGCACAATTAAAAGAAGAGGCAATTTATGCCTCATCTTTTATTTTACTTCTGATGTTCCGGTAATTTTGCTATTCTCGATGACTTGAGAAGAGGTTTTGTATTCCTCTTTTGAGAAGTAAACATTGCCTTGGATTTGAGCATCCCTTATGGTAAAACCATTTGCCTCTACGTAAACATCGCCAACGAAGGTACCCCCTTCAATCATTGCATTTTCACTTTTAATAGTTAATTTAGGTGCTGTAAGTGTATACGATGCAGTTTTGGTTCGATTTTCATCTTGTGCATAAAGCTTTACTTTGCGAACAATGTCGCCATTAGGATCATCCTTGTCTCTAAATTCTCCATCTAAGACTAATTCTTTATCGGTTTTCATATCTTGAGTAAATATGACAATCCAACTTCCTTCAGGTCCCATTACCTTTTGGATGGAAGCTTCATCCATTACGTAGGAAGGACCAGTTGCAGTATCCGGTTCAGGTTTTGATGCATCCGGAGTTGTTTGGTCTTGCGTTGCATCTGGTTTTTCTTGCTCAGTAGTTTCTTTAGGCGTACAACCAATGGTTAGGGTGAAAAGGGTTACTAGGATGACAAATAAACTCATTAATTTTTTCAAAAAAATTCCTCCTTAAATTTTATTACCTATATTTTAAACTAAGAAATAAAAACTATTACACTAATCTTAAATAAACAAAAAATGAATTTGATACAAGTTAAAAAAACAAGCATAGGTCTCAAAATATTCTTCACTGCTTCTTCATAATGATTTGCTATTATCAATTAATAACATTTATATCATAAGGACGAGAAAAGATGTTTGGTTTAAGTTTATATACTATTTCTATTAATTATATACCCACAACCATTTAACTTAATCAAATTTATTTAGGAGTAGGTATTTACAGAATGAAATAAATTTTGCTGTAAATATCTAGAGTACATAATTTAAAAAATTACTCCCATTATTCCACCTAAAGTATTGTTTGTGATATCTGTAATATCAAGGATCAAGACAAACGCAATGCGTTCTTTTGTCAAATTGTATGAGAATTGTAAGATTATTTTTAGAATTCAGTAATAACTTTATAGTACTCTAAAATGGCTTAATAAAATTATTATCTTATAAAGAAAAAAAGCTATTATGGAGGATAAACATGCGTAAGATCGTAAAGATATTTTTTGTTATTCTATTTATATTCGGACTCTTTGTTGTAAAGGAGAAAATAGATATTAACAATATATTTAATAATAAATATAACAGTAACTATATCTACGTGGTGAATCGACAATCTGAAAGCGAAATAATAAAGAAAAACTATAAATCTAAAGCCTATCCAGCATCCTTGACCAAAATTATGACTACTCTTGTTGCCTTAGATCATATAAACGATTTGTCTGCTATTGCTCCAGTGGATATCGATACCTATAGAGAGATGGTAAATAAGAATTCATCAATGGCAGGATTTTATGGAAATGAACAAACTACCTATAGGGATTTATTATATGGGACTATTTTAAGCTCAGGTGGCGAGGCTGCCAATTCATTAGCCATAAACATAGCTGGAAGCGTAGAAGATTTTGTAAAGCTTATGAATGATAAAGCCCAGGAACTCGGACTAGAAGATACGCATTTTGTTAATCCAGAAGGTCTCCATAATAAAAAACAATACACTACTGCCTATGATATGGCAATACTTTTAGACTATGCTTTAGATAATGGACATTTCCGAGCAATATTTACTAAGGAAGCTTTTAAAACGACTTCTACATTAGATCATCCAAATGGCATTGTCTTGCAATCTACCGTGCTTTCAAAACTTCATGACATACCTCAAAATGGTTTTAAAATCATAGGAGGAAAATCTGGAACCACATATGAAGCAGGACAATGCTGGGCGACTTTAGCTATAAAGGGAGATACAGAATATATAGCGATAGTAATGGGTGCTAAGTTAGAAGATATTAATGATACTAGCAACAAGCATATAGAGGATACCATTAAAATATATGAGGGTTTATGATAATAGAACTTGCTTGGCTCGTTGCTTTGCGATAACCATGGCTAGGGGGATGGGGCTCATTCTTACTCCATATATTAGTTGATAAAAATCACCGTCCAGATATGTGTTGCAAAATTGTAAAATGTGACTTATTTTATCTAAAGTATACTGAAATAAAAATCATTATGATATAATAAGACAAATCAGTCTTACATTTAGTGAGCACTGACTGAAATAATCTGTAAGGAAAAAATTAATATTATGATGTTTAAAAATATCTTAAAATATGTTTTCACATTGTGTTTTGGTTATTTTGTAGTTTATATAATATTATATAATATCATATTATGTGATAGGGCTTTAAGACAGATATCTTGGAAAACTCATTATCTTATACTGTTTTTAATTTGTGGAATATTAGGAATCGTATTGCGTTTCAGATATAAAAAATAACTATATCGAGAAATAAGCATTTGCGGAATGAAGTATATTTCACTGTAAATATTTAGGACACTTATGATTAAAGAGTTTTCTTAACAGATGCTGAATAGAAAGCAGTCTATAGTGAAGTTCTGTACCGCAATCATTAGAACAAGGGTAAATTTAATAAACCTTTATCATTAGGATTTTAAATTTATCCTTTATGCTATTAAAGGTCTTAAGCTTCCAATCAATTCGTGCTTATTCATTTTATCAGCTAGGATGACTGTAATAAGCCCCGTAATGCCAGCTAGCAACATATCAGATTTTATTGTGGCTAAATTTCTTGTTTTAGGATTGCCACAAGCCATTGGCTCTTTGAACTGGTGAATTGTTCTTTCAATGCTTTAACCTGTTGAATAATTTTGTTTAAGAACTTATCATTATTTTCAGCAACATATGTTTCAATACC
>NZ_CALNCS010000002.1 GCF_937875145.1 Alkalibaculum bacchi
ATTTTGCTTGAATTATCAAGCATGGAGCCCACTTTTATTGGTGGGAAAGTTGAGTGATTAATAAATAAAATCTCTCCCTCTTGTTTTTTATAGTATGAACTCGCTAAAATAATTGGCAATATAAAAAGAAAAGTAAATAATACGGCTAGTACTTCTATTTCCATGGCATATCATCGCTCCTTTCTGTTCTAAATTTCAATAGTCTCCTTTTCTTTATTTATTGACTCTTCCTCTTTGTTGGAGGATTCCGTAAATCGCTTAGTTTTAGCCCACTTTACCCGGCGTCTTGTGATTACATCCACTATTGCGTCTATAAATCCAAGACTTATATGCCACATGTAAAAATAAAAATTAATCATTAAAAAGGGTAGTAACGATGCCTCCCCTTCAACTCCATCCAACATCAAGCCTGTCCCTATTTCATAAAATGGTGCAAAATTCCCAAAGGAAGTGTAAGCTCCAATAAACAAAAGAGCCCACCAACCAACAAATAAATTCATTGCACCAAGAAAAAACAAAATAAAAGAACATACATGAGCCATTACTAGAAAAAATGGAACTGCATACACAAAAAGTAATAATATGCCGTCTACTTTTTCCCTTAGATTCATATACGGAGTTACTATTACTTTTCCTAAATATCTAAATAAAACTTGATTATGACCTCTTGCCCATCTCCTTATCTGCTTAGCTCGCACTTCCCACGTTTCTGGTGCCTCCTCATAACATTCTGCTGAATTAGCATAGACAACTTTCCATCCATTTGTAAATAATTTATAGGTTAGTTCTGTATCTTCAGCAAGTATTAAGGGATTGAATCCTCCTAATTCCACTATTAAATCCTTTCTAAATCCTCCAACTGTACCACCATATTGGGGAACTAAGCCCATATTATATCTTGCTTGTTGGTCAACCTGATAACCACCACATCTTTCAAGATTAATCAGTCTAGTTAAAAGATTTTTGTTTGCATTGTAAGGGATCACTCTACCCATAACAGCACCTACTTCAGGATTTTGAAATCCAACAGCTAATTGTTTCAACATGTCCCTCGCTGGGCGATAATCTGCATCAAAAACAATAATGATTTCACCTTTAGCTACTTTCATCGCATTATTTAAACTTGCTGGTTTCCCTCTGTCCTTGCTATCTCTATGTAGTGGTCGAATAAACTCGTATTCATCATGATATTTGTCTAAAAGCTCTTTCGTCTTATCTAGTGAATTATCGTTAATAGGAATAATCTCTAACCGATCTCTATCATACTCACATTCTAAAAGGGAGTCTAATACGTATTTCAACACCTTTTCTTCATTATGCATTGGTATCAATACAGAAATATACGGCATTTTTGTCGAATAAATATCGTTATAGTAAAGTTTCTGTCTTCCAAATAAACGATTATACGAGAAAACGAAATGTCTTATGGCATAAATCAGCATAACGATGATAACAAAGATCATATAAGCCTTTAATATTGTTATGACCACAACCACTCCTCTCCTCTCAATTTGTTGTTTAATAATTTAGTCATTTTGTTGATATAAAGACCATAAATAGTTACAAAATATAAAAAATCAAAAAAAGGCCCCAGAATAAAGAATAATAAAACCATATAGAGAATTGAGAACTTTTGAACAATGTACAAGAATACAATATAACGTATTATGCCGAATGCTAGTGAATACACTACTATCGAAAAAAAAGTTACAATTTTATATATTACTCCTTTGTTCACCACAAAACCTGTAATCAAACCAGCCATAACTATAAAGCTAATCCATATGCTGATTTGTTGCTTCATGTATAGATTTGAATACTCAGATCCTGTATATGGAAAAAAATCACTTGCAAAGATAAAATAAATGCAATTAATTATATGTATCAAAGATATTGCAGTAAAATAGATACTCAGCGCTCCTCCTCGTTTTTTTCCAATATTTAAAAAAATAACGGCTGAAAGAACAAGGATTATATTTAGTAAAACAAATAATATCTCTGGATATACTGTAGGTAGGCTTACAAATTCTATATTCCCCAATATCGAAAAATGGTCTTCACCTTTGTAGAATTCAACCCCTTTAAACTCCTTGCTTAGTATATAAATTGCCAACTCGGACATAAATACAGTTATATTTTTAATATTGAGGATAAATATCAACAAAACAGGAATTACTAATACGAACATATACAAAATTCCTTTTGACAATCTATTTTCTAGATGTCTATATGTTCTTGAATAAAAAATATTTTTTTTCTCTTTCATAAATAAGAGCCCTTCTCACGCTATAATTTTGTTCATTTACTTGTTGAGAGTTTAAAACTCTTTTCAAGTTCATTAAGCTGATTCATGGTAATGTATCAGCTATTTTTGCTCTAGTATATCCGCAATTCTTTTACTAGCTAATCCATCTCCATATGGATTGCTTGCTGTGCTCATTTTATCATATTCTTCTTGATCTATTAATAACTGTTTCAACGTCTTATAGATAACTTCCTCATCTGTTCCCACTAATTTTAGTGTCCCTACTTCTATTCCTTCTGGCCTCTCGGTTGTATCTCTCATTACAAGTACTGGTTTACCTAAACTTGGCGCTTCTTCCTGAATTCCACCACTATCTGTTAGTATTAAATAAGACTGTGAAAGAAAGTTATGAAAATCTACAACATCCAGTGGTTCGATAATTCTTATCCTATTGCACTCACTAAGAATTTCGTTAGCTGTTTCTCTCACAACAGGGTTCATGTGGATAGGATAAATTGCCTTTATATCGGGATGTTCAGTAATAATTCTCTTTATTGCCTTAAACATATTTCTCATTGGTTTTCCAAGATTTTCTCTTCTATGAGCGGTTATCATTATTAACCTACTATCAGATACCCACTCTAACTGTTCGTGTGTATAGTCTTCTCTTACTGTAGTTTTTAGAGCATCAATAGCCGTATTTCCCGTAACAAAAATAGAGGCAGGGTCCTTACCTTCTTTAACTAAATTTTCTTTTGATCTTTCTGTAGGGGCAAAGTGATACTTCGCCATAATAGAAACAGCTTGTCGATTAAACTCTTCAGGAAATGGAGAAAATAAATTGTACGTTCTAAGCCCAGCCTCGATATGTCCTACTGGAGTCTGCATATAAAAACAGGCTAAAGCTGTTACAAAAGTGGTAGATGTATCTCCATGAACCAATACCACTTCTGGCTTCACTTCCTCTAGAACCTCTTTCATTTTATCTAAAATACTAATTGTAACATCAAATAAGTTTTGTTTGTCCTTCATAATGGAAAGATCGTACTGTGGAGTGACATGAAATGCCTCCAATACCTGATCTAACATTTGCCTATGTTGACCTGTTACACATACAACGGTTTCTAAATTTTTTCGAGTCTTAAGCTCCCTCACCAAAGGGCACATTTTTATTGCTTCTGGTCTAGTACCAAAAACCATCATTACTCTTTTCTTCATTTATGTATATGTTCCTTTCTCTTCATTTAAACCTAAACGATATGGAAACTTGACTTACCAGGGCTAATTAGATAAGGTGGATATTTATTAATTATTTAGTATTTTATCATATATTCAACAATTAATTACAATATTTTTTATAATCTTGCGCATCAGTGTATTTTGTGAGAAAATATGCTCGAATAAACGTTCGTATCCAGTGATAATAAAAGAAGGTAATTTCATGCCAAGAACTTAATTGGTGAATAGTTGATAATTAATAATAAGATATAGCGCCATATATAAAAATCCTCCCACTATCTTGTAAAAATAGTGGGAGGATTTATTTAAGTAGCAGATCATTGAAATATGTATTTATCAGTCTCTATTAATAATTCTCTCCGTGAACTTGAAAGAAGGCTTGAGCGTATTTACATACTGGACATACTTCAGGAGCTTCTTTCCCAGTCACTTGGTAACCACAAATACGACATTCCCATACGGTTTCTTCTTCTTTTGCAAATACGTGTTTGGTTTCTACATTATCTTGTAATGTACGGTATCTCTCTTCATGTGTCTTTTCTACGCCTCCAACTTTTCGGAATCGTTCTGCTAAATCGTGAAAACCTTCTTCTTCTGCATCCTTAGCAAAACGAGCATACATATCTGTCCATTCATAGTTTTCGCCTTCTGCTGCTTGGAAAAGATTTTCAGGAGTAATACTTAATTTCCCTAGCTCTTCAAACCAAATTCTAGCATGTTCCTGTTCATTTCTTGCTGTTGATAGGAAGATTTCTGCGATTTGATCATAACCTTCTCTTTGCGCTATTTGTGCGAAAAATGTATATTTATTTCTTGCTTGACTCTCCCCTGAAAAAGCTTCCATAAGGTTTTTTTCAGTCTTTGTACCAGCATACTTATTTACTGATTCTTTCTTTTCTTCAACTAATTCAAATGCAGATGCAGGTTGCTTACATCTTGGACACTTGAAATCCTCAGTTAATTCTCCTTCGTGAATATAGCCACAAATAGTGCATCGATACTTTTTCATTTTGTTGTTCCCCTTTTCTTTTTTCTCTATTGAATAATTCTGTTATTTTAATCATAACACAAATAAGTGAAGTTTTTATCAAAAATGTGTTACCAACTCGCCAAAATTAAATTAATAGCCATTTTAGACATTGTAAATACTGCAAAATGCAGCTAATTGTTTAACATTTTGCTAGATTTTAAAGCTTTGTTGTGTACTGCTCAAGATTCCAGATTTCAGTAGCTACATCATGGTAGAATTCCGGTTCGTGAGATATTAGTAGTATCCCGCCTTTATAGTCCTTTAAAGCTCTTTTTAATTCCTCTTTTGCATCTACATCTAGATGGTTTGTAGGCTCATCTAGAAGTAATATATTCGTCTCTCTATTTAATATCTTACAAAGTCTTACCTTGGCTTGCTCCCCACCACTTAACACCATCACCTTAGACTCAATATGGTCAGTAGTTAGTCCGCATTTAGCAAGCGCTGACCTTATTTCATGCTGGTTCCAGCTAGGAAACTCTTGCCATATCTCCTCTATACACGTCCTATGATTCTTTCCCTTGATCTCCTGCTCGAAGTATCCAATTTCCAAAGTATCTCCCAATTCTACTTCACCTTTACAAGGCTTTATTTGCCCTAATATAGATTTTATAAAAGTAGTCTTACCAATACCATTTGCCCCTACTATGGCGATTTTTTGGCCTCTTTCCATTGTAAGATTTAATGGTTTAGACAGTGGAGAATCATATCCAATGACTAAATCTCTAGTTTCAAATATAAGCTTTCCTGCAGTTCTTCCTTCCTTAAATTTAAACTCCGGCTTTGGTTTCTCCCTTGCCAACTCTATAATATCCATCTTATCCAACTTCTTCTGTCTGGACATAGCCATGTTTCTTGTTGCAACCCTAGCTTTATTTCTAGCAACAAAATCCTCAAGCTTTGTAATCTCCTGTTGTTGTCTTTTATATGCTGCTTCTAGCTGAGATTTTCTAGCTTCATAAACTCTTTCAAAATCGTTATAATTTCCTACATAGCGGGTTACTTCTTTATCCTCTATATGATATATAAGGTTTACTACGCTATTTAAGAATAGAATATCATGAGATATAAGTAAAAAGGCATTTTCATACTCCTGAAGATATCTCTTAAGCCATACGATATGTTGCTCATCTAAAAAGTTGGTGGGCTCGTCCAACATAAGGATATCCGGTTTTTCTAAAAGTAGCTTTGCTAAAAGGACTTTAGTTCTCTGACCACCACTTAAGTCGTCTACATCTTTTTCTAATCCTATGTCATCCAGTCCCAGTCCTCTAGCTGTTTCTTCTACCTTTGAGTCAACAATATAGAAGTCATTATGCTCTAGGATATCCTGAATGGTTCCTACCTCTTCCATTATAGCAGCTAATTCATCCTCAGATACCTCGCCCATCTTCATATATAAATCCTGCATTTCCTGCTCAATGTCGAATAGATACTTAAAAGCACCTCTAAGGGCATCTCTGATGCTCATACCCTTTTCAAGAACAGCATGTTGGTCTAAGTATCCAACTCTAACTCTCTTTGCCCATTCTATCTGGCCCTCATCAGGTTCAAGCTTACCTGTTATTATGTTCATAAAGGAGGATTTACCTTCGCCGTTTGCTCCTATTAAACCTACATGCTCCCCTTTTAAAAGTCTAAAGGATACATCTTTTAAAATTTCTCTGCCACCATAGCTGTGATTCAAGTTATTTACTGTTAATATGCTCATTTAATCACCTTTCCGATTCGTTCACAATTCATCATGCAGTATTTTGCTTTTATATCTTACCTGTTCTAAGGTTAATTAACAATAGTTAAGTATAGAAATACATTTTTGGGGCAGTAAACATAGCATCGACAAAAAACTTGAGCTAAAACATATCGTGTTTATTTCTTCTCAAATTTATCTTTATGCTTTTGAAAAAAATCATAATAAATGCGAATATTCTCCAATTCATGCCAGGGCCTAACTGTCACTGGACTCTCATCTAAGTCGTATATTTTAGCCCTTTCTATTGCTAGCAGAAAAGGGGAATGAGTTGAAATGATAAACTGGCAGTCAAAATATCGTGCGGCCTCTCCAATATATTTGACTAATTTAAGTTGATTTTCTGGAGAAAGACTATTTTCCGGTTCATCTAATAGATACAAATTATTCTCTGAGATTTTCTCTGTAAAATATAAAAAGGCACTTTCACCATTAGAAAGTTCACGAATGTTATCCATAAGCTTGTGGCGTACATATTTTGACTGTGTTCTTCGACGTGTTTCGTTGACTTTTTTCAGTTCTTCGTAATCTTCTAGAGAAGTCATCTTAAAATCCGAATATTTTGTATCCAGATAATCCTGGAATATTTCTTCCCTCTTGTTATCAATTTCCTCATTAATCATACGGATGCTGAGCATATAATCAAAAACATCATCACTTGTAATAATTCTACTTGCACCAGGCACATCTTCAATGATACTAATCTCGCATAGGTTGAGATAATCATCAAAGAAATTTGATTTATTAAAAGGAGATTCTCTTAAGATTTTTAGTTTTTCGGCTATGATATTTAAAGCTGTCGTCTTTCCCGAACCATTACCTCCATATAAAATGGTTATAGGCTCGAAGTCAACCCGTTGGAATTCTTTCCTAGATAAAACTTTAAATGGATAATAAGAATCATAGCAAGTTCTCTTTTCTTGCATGAGAAAATCAAACTCAGTACCATCATCTGGGAATTGAAAATATTCTAAATAAATCATTAAATCACAAACCTTTTTGTCCCATAAGGAACACATCTCATTTTTTTATTATTTTATCTTATCATAGTTATCCCCTACAATCATATAAGGAAACATTATCTTTTCTTCCCTATTGTAAACTGAATCCTTAAATATTCTACCTTTACTTTATTTCCGCAAAATCTTTTCCATCTTTTTACCCTTTGCTAATTCATCGATTAACTTATCCAAATAACGAATTTCCTGCATAATCGGCTCTTCAATATCTTCTACTCGGACACCGCAGATCACACCTTTAATCAGAGACCGGGAGGGATTCAGTTGGGGGGCTTCTGAAAAAAAAGTCTCAAAGTCTGTCTCTTTTTCTAAATGCGCATCTAATTCTTCCTGACTGTACCCTGTCAACCAGCGGATGATTTCATCGACTTCGGCTTTTCTATGTCCTTTTTTCTCCGCCTTGGTAACATAAAGAGGATAAACTTTTGCAAAACTTGTTGTATAAATTCGATGTTTGGTCATAATACATTCTCCCTTATAATAAATTCTTAAAATGTGTCCCTTATCGCATGAACAACTAGTAAAATGGATCATAAAAAACAGCTAGAGAGCTCCACTTTAATAGTGAGGGCTCTCAGACTAACATCATGGCTCTATAAAAGGAACATAGTGGCTCTCTTGAAAAGTATACTGCTATCTCTTTTAAAACATTATTTATAAAGCACGAATATGTTCCCTATTGTATGTCGAGAAAGTGAATTAACTTATAATTGATGCTATAGATTCGTGTACTTTCGGTATTTTTGAGGTTAATAGTCCCAAAAACTTTATCTTCTTTTCTTTCTGTTCTGTTCTTTGATAAATTTCCTGGCGTTTTTCATTCCACCCATACCACTAAACATTTCATTCACTTTTTCTTTTTCAATCATTTTAGAATTCAAGCCTTCATATCTCGTTTCCTTTTGAAGTTTCCAATAGCTTTCTAATCTTTCAGCTGACAAAGTACCATTTTCAACTGCTTCTTGCACTGCACAATTAGGCTCATTTTTATGGGTACAGTCGTTAAATCTACATTCAGAAGCAAGCTTATCAATATCAGAAAAGGATTTTGTTAAATCCGCACTAATAATTCCAAGTTCCCTCATGCCAGGAGTGTCAATAACAACCCCCAAATTCGGCAACACCATTAGTTCACGCCTTGTAGTCGTATGTCTACCCTTATCATCATTTCTTATCCCATTTGTGCCTAGTATGCTTTCACCAAGAAGACAATTGATTAAAGTGGATTTTCCAACTCCAGATGATCCAATAAATGCAACGGTCTTACCACTAGAAAGATATTTTTTTAATGATTGGTACCCTTCATCAGATGTACTTGTTGTAACAAGCACATCTACACCTATTGCAATAGAATATATTTCGTTAAGTCTAATGTCTACTTCCTTACATAAATCTGATTTTGTGAGCACAATAACTGGTGTTGCCCCGCTATCCCAAGCAATAGCAAGGTAACGCTCTAGCCTACGAAGATTAAAATCATTGTTTAGTGACATACAGATTAATACAGCATCAATATTCGTAGCCACAACCTGAATATCTTCCTTAGAACCTGCAGTTTTACGTATAAAAGCACTTTTTCGTGGAAGTATATGATGAATAATCCCGTTTCCTTGTAAATTATCTGTTCTATCAATCATAACAAAATCCCCAACGCTAGGGTATTCCGAATGCTCTTTAACATTATAATGAAATTTACCTGAGATCTCAGCGACAATTTCACCATTTTCCGTAATCACTTTAAACACATTTTTATATTGTGATGAAACTCGGCCAATATAAAGATCTTTATATATTTTAGAATCCTGTACAAATTTTTGAGTAAGTCCTATATTTTCCATATTAATTTTATTCAATTTTATTTCCTCCTAAAGTTTAATTCTAACCTATGGGAGGCTCTATGCACGAATTTATTTTGCACATACCTCCCCGCTTGTTACAATATCCAAGTTTTTCTTGCTATACATAAAATGAACATCTCCTTTCATTACTTATAAAATTATTATATCATAATATTTAACAATCTAGGATTTACAGAAGGCTAATAATTTCTCACAGATTTTATCTGACATATCTTCTTGTATATTATATCTTTCATATTACATGAAAGTGAGCACAAACAAAATTAAGTCTTACAGGGAGCATATCAAAATGTCAAGTCCCTTGTGAATCTGTAAATTTTTTAGCGAGAAGCGATATGAAAAAACTGTCCCTAAGCCAGCAATACTTAGAGACAGTTTTTTATTGAATTATATTACTTTCCTATGTCAATTTTATGATCTCCAAAGCGCTCCATTTCATATGGGTTGTGAGTAGATAAAATGACCGTTTTGCCTTTAGTCTTTTCTTCAAAATAATCTAGGCACTTTAGATAAGTTTTCTCATCTAACTCCTTAAATGGTTCATCTAAGACAATGATATCGTAATCCGCTAAGATGGCTCTAACTATGGCAAGGCGCCTCTTCATTCCACCACTGTATGTATACACGGGAAGGTGCCTACTATTATACAATCCTACATTTTCAAATTCCTGCAGTATTTCTTTCTCTTCTCTTTTATTACCTAATACCATGTTTATATTTTCTAATCCAGTAAAGTTTTCTAGGAGTCTGTTTTCTTGAAATACACATGAAAATCTCTTTCCTTCTATTCCTGTAATCTCCCCCCTATCGTAGCCTTCTAGACCCATAAGCATCCGTAATAGTGTCGTCTTGCCCATACCTGATGGACCAGTTATACAATTATATTTTTGAGAATAGAAGGTACAGTTATAATGATTAAAGACGACGATTTCTCCATAAGTTTTATATAGATTAGATACCTCAATTTCTACTTTCATAAGAAACTCCTTTCTCAAAGCCTTTTATGAAGCGAATAATTACTTTTTCCATAACGATACTAATACCTACGATAAATAGAGTATAGGCAAATAGAGCTGGCGTGTTCAAATAGACTTTTGAATAGTACAAGGCCTCCCCAATCGTATTGACAGGTTGTGCAAGCACTTCTCCAGAAATACCAGATTTCCATGAAAATCCTAAACTAAAGCTTACTGCTGGAAGCAAAAATTCCATAACCTTTGGTAAATAGATGTATCTAATTCTATTTCGCTTATTCATCTTAAAGACAAATGCCATCTCTAACAGTTTAGGATCTACCTGTTGAAGACCTTTTAAAGTATTGCTGTAAATATTAGGTAGTACGACTAAAAGAACTAAAACTACAGAAAGGTTTTTCGAAGTAATCCAAACTAAGAGGAGGATGATTATAGAGGCCATAGGTGTGGCTTTGATAACACTTATCAAGGGATTAATGATAAGTCGAAACAGTTTGCTCATATGAGAAAGAACAGCAAAGATCATACCAAGTGCTACACCAAGGACAAATCCCAGCACAATTCGCATTAATGAATTACTCACATTCAACCAAAAAACTTTGTCATAGATGAGCTGAATGAGCGATGTAAATACGGCAAGGGGGCTTGGTAACAGCAGTGGATTATTGATTATCGCACATACAAAATACCATATCCCACCCCAAAATACAATTGGGATGGTATACATTATAACTCAACTTTCCCACCAATAAAAGTGGGCTCCATGCTTGATAATTCAAGCAA
>NZ_CALNCS010000003.1 GCF_937875145.1 Alkalibaculum bacchi
CCTGCACAGTTGATTACTACTTTTGCTTCATATATACCCTCATTTGTAGTAATTCTAAAACCTGTTTCAGTCTTTTCAATTTCTTCTACTCTATTGTTAAGGGCAAGCTCTACACCATTTTCCATAGCATTTTCCATGCAGGCAATAGCTAATTCCCATGGACCAACAATACCGGCTGTTGATGCAAGAAGACCTGCTTTTACCTCTTTGTTTATATTTGGTTCTCTTTCTAATATTTCTTCTCTAGTCAATCTTTGTACTGGTACACCATTTATTTTAGATCGTTCTTCTAATTCATTTAGAGTCTCTATTTCCTCATCTGTCAATGCTATAGTGATGGAACCAATCTTCTTAAATGGTACATCCAGTTCCTTACAAATTTGAGGATACATAAGATTACCTTTTACATTAAATTCAGCTTTCTTTGTTCCTGGCACGGGATCGTATCCCGAATGTACAATAGCGCTATTGGCCATAGTAGTGCCATTTGCTATATCATTTGCTTTTTCAAGCACAAGGACTTTTGCTTCATATTTGGATAGTTCTCTAGCAATTGAGGTACCAATAATACCAGCACCGATAACCACTACATCATACATTATAATTCCTCCAAATTTATATTTTTCAGAGCTATGAAAGACTCATTCCTTTATTTTTAGATAAACAAAAAGCACATTAAACCGATTTTAATTAAAAATCGACTAATGTGCTTTCTCCCATTCTCTGCAACTATTAACTTAACTTTATTGTAGCACGATAGAAATAATACGTCAACATTATTTGAGAAATAATTCATGATATGAAAAACAGCTCGTCTTATTTATTCTCTATCATTTAATTTCCATAATTCACTATTCGATGTGGTCACTGCTACAGCACCTGCTTTAATTGCCTCTTCAATATCTTCAGCAGTAGTAATCAATCCCCCTGTTATAATAGGAATCTTTATATTTTCTTTTACTGTAGAAATCATCCTTGGCATTAAGCCAGGTAGAACCTCTACATAATCTGGTTTTGAGTTTTCAATGAGTCTATAACTCTTTTCTAGAGATTGACCATCAATTAAAAAGATTCTCTGAATTGCTATTTTATTTTTCTTCTTAGCCGTTTGTATGACACTAGAATGAGTAGAAATCAATCCTGCTAATTTTATATTCTGGCATAAGTATATAGCTGCATATTCATCCCTACTTAATCCCTTAATCAAGTCCACATGAATGATGATACTCTTTCTAGCCTTTTCAGCCATGGTAGAAATAGCATTTAATTGTCCAATGTGAAAATCCATAACAATGCAAAATTCATAAGAGCTTTTTAAAAATTTTTCAAAATCCTTCATAGTTGAAATAGCCGGCAATACTTTTTGATTGATTCCTTCCATATTTCTTCTCCTATTATCTTTTTACTTTATCATGTTAATTTTATAGTCCTTAGGAATCGAAAAGTCGATTCCTAAGGCGCGCTGCTCGCCAAATGAAAGTTTACGCTTTTTGTATAGATACAACTTTAAGGTTTACTGAAAACCATCATAATCCTTGAAATTCGTCTCCTAATATTTGTTAATAATACAATTCTTGAACTGAATGATTAGGTGCTCTTTTCGTACATACAACTTCGAGGTATACTATAGATGTATATTATACAGGAATTGAATACACAAAGTAACTCTTTCCTTCACTAAAAGCTAATACTACTTTTAAAAGTTTAAATATATTTAATAATAATGCTCAAATTACGCTATTTTGAAAGAAACCTCGTAAAATTACTTTAGTTCGTAATTTATAAATATTGCAACTTTACAATTGAAATCTAATGTCCCCTTAAGTCAAAATCAAGTAACGAATTATTATTCCCCCAAGAATAAACGACGTAATAACCATTAAAATCAACGGTATCTTTTAAACTATCAAACTCTAAATAGCCATGTTCAATAAACTTAATTTGACTACTTTTTTGTTCAGAAACTAAATAACTCCAATCATTCTCACGATATTTCGAATAATAATTATCTAATGCTTCCCGTGTTAATTGTGACTTAACAAGTATTGCCCCTAAATATTGCATCCCATTACCACTTCCTACAAGTTTCCCAGCTTTAGAGGTGTAATCAATGATTTCTGTATCTTCTGGTAGAGGTGTATTCCTCAGTCTTTTAGATACACTTAAAGCTATCATGTCATTTCCTACTGGAATACCGACAATTAGTAATACTAACATTAAGGCTACTATAATCATTAGTATCTTCCCTATTTTCATCATACCAACTACCTCTCCTAATAAATATACTTTACCTTAAGCCATAGATATTTCTTCTGAAGATACAATAAATCTATAATATATCACATTTTCATACTAATGCGTAAAATAAGAAGAATATATTACTCCTACAATTACAACTCCAAGCAATAATCTCATCATGCTTTTAATCTGTTTCAGCGATTCCTTCTTATTCATTATTTTTCCAATAACGAGTGTTGTACCAATAAAAAGAATCCAGGTGAACACCTGCCACGAAAACCATCCTTCAAAACCCATAAGATTCCTCCTATAATAGTTACAAAATACTTCTCATAATTCTACTGTGCGTTATCAAATAAAGATGTTATTCACCAATAATCAAAAGGCATAACATGTTAATATCTGATTAAATGTCTTTTGTCCATCAACCAAATAGCTAATTATAGATAATCTTAATGGTAGGGTAAGAGCTTCTGGGATGTTATTTATTTTCATTTGCCTTATTCCCACCGTATTTTAAAAGCATTGCCACAAAAATGTAACCTACTGATATTGCCAGATAATAATAAAATCGCTTTTCACAAATTTACCTCCTATAATTCACCTTATATTATAAAGTAAATTTACAACATGTCAATGCCTGTATATATTTCTCCTAAACAAGGTAAAAAACCACCACATCATAAATGATATGGTGGTTTACTTATTAGATTATGCATATAAGCAATAGTTTACGTATGCATTTTATCTTAGTTTAGGGATATAACGTAGTTGTACTAGCATAGGTCAAAGTTGTGTTTCTACTCTTTCGCTTGGCTCGTTAGTTCACGTCAACTACACCCTGTTGTTGTTCCACAGTCTAAACATACTTTACAGGTTCCGTTTTTTACCATACGGGCCCCACCACAGCTAGAACATGTCTCTCCGTAGATTCTTTCACCTTCAACTTCAGTTGATTCTTTTGATTTTTTTTCTTGAACTACATCTACTTCCTGGCTCATTTGGTTTACAAAGGTAAAGGTCTGTGGTTTGACTTGGCATCTGCTAAAATCTCCAAGTTCAATGTCTATAATCTTGCTCAACAAATCAGAAATGGAGCTTGCAAATTTAATATAAGGGTGTCTGGCAACAAAACCAGATGGTTCATATTGTTGCCCTCTAAGCATTCTCGCTATTTCTTTTGGAGGAATATTGTATTGCAACATATTAGACAAAGATTTTGATAAAGATGCTAAAAGACCTTTTACAACAGTTCCTTCTTTATCCGTAGATACAAAGACTTCTGCCATTTTTCCATCCTCATAAAAACCAAGGGTAATATATAATTCAATATCTCCGATTTTTGCAGCATGGGTACGACTAAGTCTCATGCCGCCAGGTTTTTTTCTATTCGGAACATTCTTTATACAATTGCGGCTATACTCTAATAATTCCAAATATTTGTATTCTTCTAATTGTTTTTCTTTTTCATGGCTGGTACCACTCGTTAGTGGCTGACTTACTTTACATCCATCCCTATAAATTGCGATAGCTTTAGCACCTGTTTGCCAAGCTAATTTGTGAATATTAGCCACATCATCTACCGTAGCATCATTTGGGAGATTTACGGTTTTTGATACAGATCCACTGATTAGTGGAGTAATAGTCGATACCATAAGCACATGACCCTCTGGTCTTATCTGGTTTGCCGTATCGAAAATCTTATAATGCTCTTCTTTTAAATGAGGCGCACCTACTACGCTATCATGTTTAACTACACCGTCTCGGTCCTTTTCTAATATATAATCCATAATTTCATTGATTTCATTTTCTTTATAGCCTAAATTTTCTAAACAAATGTTTAGCACTGGATTAACCATTTCAAGACTGCTACCACCAATTAATTGTTTAAAAACAATATGGCTATAGAAAGGTTCGATTGAAGTTGCACCACAATCCATAGCTAGTGAAATGGTACCTGTTGGTGCAATAACACTGACTTGTGCATTGCGGTAGCCGTAGTTTTCACCATTTTTCAGGGCATCTTTCCATGATTGTTTTAATGTATGGCTAATATTATCTAAGTCCATTTTTCTAAGTAGAGAGTGATTGATTTCTGTTGGTTTATAATGAAGTTCTTCGTAACCACCTTCTAATACACCAGCTACCCGACTGTGATTTCTTATAACTCTTAACATGTATTCTTTGTTGACTTCATATTTTTCAAATGCGCCAACTTTTTTAGCCATGAGGGCAGAAACTGCGTAAGAAGTACCTGTCATAATTCCTGATAGAGCTCCTACTAAATTCCTGCTCTCTTCAGAATCATAGGGTAAGCCAAAAGCTAATAGTAGAGATGATGTATTAGCAATACCTAGACCTGTGGTTCTAAACATATAGGTTTTACGTGCAATGTCTTTTGTAGGAAATTGTCCCCAATGAATGGACGCCTCTAATACAAGTTGTATTAGGCCTACTATATGTACAAACCCCTCTACATCAAATGTTTTTTCTTTGTCCTTATAAAATTTAAAAACATTGATAGATGCTAGATTACAAGAAGTATCATCTAAAAAGGCGTATTCTGAGCAAGGATTCGTAGCATTAATGCGGTTGTACTTAGCTCCTACATTTCCATCTTCCCCAGCTGGGCAAGTATGCCAACTGTTAAACAAATCATCAAATTGTAAGCCAGGATCTGCGCATTCCCAGGCAGCTTTATTGATTAAATCCCAAAGATAACTTACCTTTAAAGTCTTATTAACAGAGGAATCTATTCGCCCTGCAAGCTCAATTTCTACATCTGGATTTTTATCTAAGTTAAAGACACTTTTCATAAACTCTTTGTTTAGTCGAACAGAGTTGTTGCTGTTTTGACCCCCTACCGTAGCGTAGGCTTCGCCTTCCATAGATGTGTCATAACCCATCTTGCCTAAGTCTCTAACCTTCTTTTCTTCTTTAGCCTTCCACGTAATAAAACTTTCGATTTCTGGGTGATCAATATCGTTTATCACCATTTTTGCAGCTCTTCTAGTCGTTCCACCAGATTTTATTGCCCCTGCATTTCGATCTAATCCTTGCAAAAAGCTCATCATTCCTGATGAATAACCACCATTAGATAATCTCTCGTTTAATCCTCTTATAGTAGAAAAGTTCGTTCCTACTCCAGAGCCACCTTTAAATAATTTTGTCTCGCTAACATATTGATCTGATATAGAGTGTTCTCCTAAGAGTTTATCTTCCACAGAAAGAATAAAACACGCAGAGGCTTGAGTCCTGGTGTATCTGTCTGGACTTTCCACTACGTTCTTTTCTTTTTCATCATAATAATAAAGCTCGTCTTTTTCACCTTTAATGCCATAACTATTATATAAACCTGTATTAAACCATTGAGGAGAATTAGGTGCCCACATTTGATTTAATAATCCGTAAACTAATTCATCGTATAGTATGCTATATTCATTCTCTGTTGAAATTACACCTTCATCCTTTAGTGCATCAACCCAAAAGCAAACCAGTCTATGTGCAACTTCTTTCATACTTCTCTCGTATCCAAATTCGTTGCTGACGCCTGTTTTTCTGAAATATTTTGTTGCAATAATATTACATGCTGTCTGACTATAGTGCTCGGGGAACTCTAAATTTTTCATATCTGCAATAACTTTGCCTGTCTTCCAATTCTTCATTAGCACATCAATGCTCTTCCAGTCAAATAAATCATAAACTGTCAGCAAGTGATCTTGTTCTAATTGTTTTGTAAATATTCTTTTAATTACCCTATCCATATTCGAAACATCTACCTCCTCTATATATTGTATCTGGAATACTCATCATACCATACATATGGTACTTCTGGACATAAAAAATTGATTTAGAACAAATATTCTAAATCAATTTTTCTTTGCCTAACCTATTATATACTATAAAGATTTTATTATCAATCTTCAACTCATATAGGTTTATTCTTTTTTTAAGATTTACCTAAGTTCGCTTTCAAAGCTATGGCAATCTGTTTCTTTTTGATTTCTTGCCTGAGCTGCATTTTTTGTGACTTGAATTTTATCAAGTGAACAATAATCCTGGTTTTTAGCGTGATATTTACATTCTTCAACTGTACATCCGATACTGTTGTTTATTTTCATTATAGTCACCTCCAATTCTCTATTGTAGTATGACTATTTTTTATGTAAATTATTCTTCGCTCATTATAATTTTAGTTTGTTTTCGGTACCTTTTACAAGCCGTCCAATATTTGCTCTGTGCTTATAAATGACAATAGCTGCAATGATAAATGCAAAAATAAAATTTTGAATCCCCCTTGAAAAGGCTAAATTGACCAAAGGAAAAATTGCCATACCACAAATGGACCCAAGGGAAACGTATTTACTCACTGCTATAATAACAATTCCAATAGCAATACAAACTAACGCTACTGTGGGGTCATATACCAAAAATACGCCAATAGAAGTTGCAATGCCTTTTCCCCCCCTAAAACCCATAAGTGCCGGCCAATTATGACCAATGACAACAGCTAATCCACATAGAATCGTCACTACTTGACTAGAGCCAAAGAATCTCCCAATGAGCACAGCTATAACACCTTTTAATACATCTCCTATTAAAACCATAACCGCGTACTTTCTGCCTAGTACTCTTAATACATTGGTTGTTCCCGCATTTCCACTGCCAAATTCACGTATGTCTTTTCTAAGTTTGAATTTTGTAAGCAAAAAGGAGAATGAAATACTTCCAATAAGATAACAAATGATTACGATTATAATGTCCTTCATACCATCATCCTTTATTTATTATTCTTGATATTTCAATTATAGCAAAATATACTTTACTATATCTATAAAAATCCAAAATAGCACTTTTTTTTATTCTAGTAAACATTAACACATTTTAACCCATCTGAATATACTGTTAAAAATAAGGGGAAGTGATTTTTTGCAAATTCATGTTGTTCGATCAGGAGACACACTATATGGGTTATCTCAATCATATAATCTACCGATAGAAACTATAGTTAGTGATAACGCCATCTCCGATCCTAGTAGATTAGTCGTAGGTCAAGCATTGGTTATAAGAATTACAGGAAGCTATTATTGGGTTTCACCAGGTGATTCTCTCTACATAATTAGTCAACGTGTAAACGTACCTGTAGATGTCCTCATACAAGTAAATAATATTCAAAATCCAAATCAATTGCCTGTGGGATTAAGATTATACATTCCACCTCGTCCCAGGCCTCCAAAAGAAGTAGCCGCATATATTGATACCCAGACAACAATGGAACGAACTGGTGAAGAAGTTAGGGCTGTAGGAGATCAATTAACTTATTTAAATATTTTTAGTTACGCTGTAGATGCAAATGGCAATTTAACTCCACCAAATGATGAACCTGCACTCATCGCGGCTTATGAGCATAATGTAGCCCCCCTAATGGTCTTAACAAACTTTGAAGATGGAACCTTTAGCAATGAAATTGCTACCGCCATTCTCAATGATCCTGCCCTTCAAGATGCTCTTTTAGCAAATGCACTATCTATCATGGAACAAAAAGGTTATAGGGGTATTGATTTTGATTTTGAATACGTTGGCGGCGAAAATCGAGAAGCTTATAACGCTTTCATTGCAAAAGCAGCTGATTTCTTTCAGCCAAATTATTTTGTGTCTTCTGCATTAGCACCAAAATTGTCTACAGATCAAGTAGGTACCCTATATGAAGGTCATGATTATGCTGCACATGGTCGAGTTCTAGATTTTGTATTTCTCATGACATATGAATGGGGTTGGTCTGGGGGCCCACCTATGGCTGTTAGCCCTCTTAATGAAGTGAGAAGAGTTTTAGAATATGCCATTACCCAAATACCTAGAGATAAAATCATGATGGGCATTCCTCTTTATGGATACGATTGGACACTCCCCTATGTCCCTGGCGGACAATGGGCTAGAGTTGTCAGCCCAGTAAGAGCAGTAGAACTTGCTCTTCAGTATAATGCTAGAATCGAATACGACTACGTTGCTCAAGCTCCCTATTTTAACTACTGGGATGAGCAGGGTCGAGAACATGTAGTATGGTTTGAAGATGCTCGAAGTATTCAAGCAAAATTCAATCTCGTAAAGAGCTTAGGCATACGTGGATTTTTCTATTGGGCACTGGGAACGGATTTCCCACAAAATTGGCTGCTCATCGAGGAGAATTTTACAGTTGTTAAGCAAGTCTAAAGCTACCATCGCTCTAAGGTTACAATTTGCGTGTCAAAGATACGATCCTGCTCTCAAAATAAGGAGACAGTAGTTCGGGTTAAAAGGAAAGTTTTGTTACTATAGAATTTGGCAGATAATTTTCTTCTGATTATCTGCCCTTTTATTACCGAAGCACTAAATCAAACCTATATCTTATAATTTAATATCATACTTTGCCTAATTCCTCAACAACTATTCAACAATCGTTAATCCTACTCTTTATTACATTTTTCCCATATCGTTCTCGAAACCACCATCTTACTAAAACAAATATAAAGACAAATCCAAGGTAACCAATGAGCGGATAAAGAATAGAAACTAAGTCTGTAAAGCCAACAAAGCTCAACAAATACGCTATAAGAACAAAAACACACAAAATCTTTTTAAATTTACGAGATCCTTGTTTTGCGAAACGAGCGGAAAAAGCATAAAACATGCCTATAGCTGTATTACAGATCATTCCAAACAAAATAATTGCCATAACAAAACCTAATTTAGTTGATATAGACGAAACTAGCTCTAATAATGGCATATCATACCCAGCAATATATATTATTTTACCAAACATGGCTAAATGACTTAAAAAAATCAAAATACCTACAATCATTCCTCCTAAAAGTCCTCCAGCAGATGCCATTTTTTCATATTTTTGTGCTCCCCCAATTACCAAGGCCATAGGTGCTCCCAAAGCAGTATTAAATGACACATAATTCATTGCAGAGATAAACCAGTTCGAAAAATTTTTCGGTTGTATTAATGCCACTTCTTGCAATTGATTAAACGTCTGATCTATTGTGTTAATCGAATAAAGACAAGTGATCACAATAAACATGATTAAAAAAGGAGTAATATAACCTATGGTAGAAATAACCCGGTCTGTATTCATCATACTTACGATTACAATCAATAAGGCCATTAATGTGCTTCCTACAATAATAGGAAAACCAAACTGTTGTTTTAAATTAGCACCTGCTCCAGCAATCATTACTACGCCAACACAAAATAAAGTAAAAGTCATGATAATATCTAACATTTTTCCAAGGCAATTTCCACCAATTTTATATATTACTTCTTTATGAGAATTCGCCTTCATAATACATCCAGTTTGGACAAGTAGCTTACCGCTAATAGCAAAAAGTATTATTGATACCATTGTGCCTGCAGTACCTATGATGCCATAAGAAGTAAAATACTGCAATATTTCCTGCCCTGAAGCGAATCCAGCACCTACAATAACGCCTATATAAGCAAGGGCAATTTTAAAAGATTTCATCATATGGTATCCTCCTAATATACTATCTTTAATTGTACGCATTTGAAGTTCGCTTTATTCATAAGTAGTGATTTTAGACTTTGTTAATCATTCGTTGTTATTTTTTAATAAATTTGGGTAATATTAAATTGTACAACAATTTATAAGGAGGAAATTTCATGACAAAAATAGGAGTTATAATAGGGAGTACTAGACCAGGAAGAAACGGCGAAGCAGTGGCAAAATGGGTATATGAAAACGCAAAGAAAAGAGACGATGCGGAATTTGAACTAGTAGATATAGCAGATTACAATTTGCCTTTATTAGATGAACCTTATCCAGCTGCAATGGCTCAGTATACAAAAGAACACACAAAAAAATGGGCTGCTAAAATTGCCGAATTTGATGGATATATTTTCGTTACTCCTGAATACAATCACTCTACATCAGGGGCACTAAAAAACGCTATCGATTACCTAGCCTCAGAGTGGAACAATAAAGCTTGTGGTTTTGTAAGCTACGGAAGTGCCAGTGGAGTACGAGCAGTTGAGACCCTCCGATTAATAGCAGGCGAACTTCAGATGGCTGATGTCCGTGCACAAGTAATGTTCAATTTGTTTACTGATTTTGAAGATATGAGCGTATTTAAACCAAATGATCGCAGTGAAGGCTCCTTAAATGAATTATTAAATCAGTTGATTCCTTGGAGTAATGCGTTAAAGACTTTAAGGAAATAAGTGGTCAGAAAAAACATTAGCCACCAATGGTGGCTTTAAGGTAAAAAAAGAGGTAAGTGCAAAATATAGCATTTGCCTCTTTTTATGTATTAAAATACTGAAATTAAACTATACAGGTTTGCTAAATTCCTTTGAATATATACTTTATATGCATCTAATCAAATTATAAGAAATTTCCCCACAGTAGTTAAATAGTTATTGTAAATAAAAAAACGACTCTGAATTTTCATTCAAAATCGTTGCTATCAATTACTTTAAAATAAATGGTGATCCATCCGCGACTCGAACGCGGGACACCCTGATTAAAAGTCAGGTGCTCTGCCAACTGAGCTAATGGATCACGTTGATTAATGAATAATTGTTAATATTTCATTAAAAATTGGTGGTGGAAGATGGATTCGAACCATCGAAGGCTGAGCCGACAGATTTACAGTCTGTTCCCTTT
>NZ_CALNCS010000004.1 GCF_937875145.1 Alkalibaculum bacchi
ATGCACTAAAATCCCATACTCATCAACATAGTCAAACATATTGCCGCCTATGTGAATCCTTCGTTCCCAAATTGCAACCTTTTTTCCCTGCTCCGCAAAATGACGAGCCACTACAGAGCCTGATAGACCACAACCGATTACTAAGATCTCATTCATTATAATTCCACCTTAAGCTGCTTCTTGTAGTATTCTATTGTTTGTGTTATTCCATCTTCAAATGCCACCTGAGGTTCAAAACCAGTATCCTTGTTAAGCTCCGTTATATCCACAATTGCATTATCAACACGGCCTGTTTTATACGGCATCTCACCGATTCCTATCTCGGCTTCAGGATTAATCTTATCCCTGATAATCTTCACATATTCACTCATGGGCCGTGCTATACCATAGCCTGCAACATAAGTTTTTGTTTCCTTTCCGTAAATACCGATCAAATAAAGTGCCCTCATCAGATCATCAATAAAGATATAATCCCATTGTTGTTCTAATTTTGTATATGAAGGTTTTTGTCCTGTAAGCAGCATCTTAATTGTGTAGGTGATTAGATTGTTATCTTCACGTCCGGGACCATATATACTTGGTATGAGTACCCAATTAAATTTAATTTCGTTTTGGCGCGCGATAAGATCGCAATAGGTATGTACCGAAACCTTGGTCGCTGCGTATAAATCACTGGGACATGGTGCCTGTTGCCCATTCACTGCACCATCCACATATGCATACTCACTTACCGAACCAATGCTGATAACTCTCTGGCAGTTAAGATCCTTGGCCAAATCCATCATACTGAGCGCATAATCAATATTCTTGATCTGTATTTCTTGGACATTTTTGTATATGGTGTTTACCCCAGTCCATGCGAGATGGTACATCGTGTCATAACTTTTCCCCAGCAACTGGGAACGGATGTCTTGGGGATTATCCAGGGTTCCAATTATTATCTCAAGATTTGCGTGTTTAGTAAGCAAATTTATTGTATCTGGTAGGATTATAGCCGTCACCTTTACGCCCTGTCCTAGCAGATAGGGAATCAAGCTTTTTCCCACAAAACCTGTTGCTCCAGTTATGATAACATGCTGCAAAAATCTCACCTCTTATAACTTGCTCGATGACATGATTGCTAATAATATTGTTGCTTGATAAAAGCAACAATATTATTAGCAATTTTAAATCCAAACAATATGTACTGCCTTAATTCATTTATTTTTCAATCTCTAAATACTCAGAAATTTGCTTATCCATTATATCGGGTATGTTTCCTCGTAAAAGCCAAACCCTGGTCCAATCGCAGGTCTTCTCAATAGCGTCATCAATGTGCCAGTAAGGCCGCCACCCAAATACTGACTTTATCTTTGAACAGTCGAGTTTTAAAAAGTTTGCCTCGTGGGGGCCACCTATCCAGCGGTTTTCCCATTTTGCCTCCTCACCCCATTTTCGGCAAAATAAATCGACCAATGCTCCAGTAGTAACACAGTCGCACTCGTCCGGGCCAATATTGTACCAACCCGCGAAACTTTTTTCTTTATACTGCATTGCCGCAATCAATAGATAGGCGCACAAAGGCTCGAGCACATGCTGATAAGGCCTGGTAGAATGGGGATTTCTGACGATAATTGTTTCTCTTTTCTGCACCGCACGGACGCAGTCAGGAATGATCCTATCATTGGCAAAATCACCGCCGCCGACAACGTTGCCCGCTCGGGCAGTGGAAATCGCAACTTTTCCGTCTGCAAAAAAGCTGTTTTTATAGCTATGGGTTACCAGTTCAGAACAGCTTTTAGAATTGGAATAGGGATCAAAGCCATCCAGAGGGTCATTCTCACGATATCCCCACTCCCATTCGTGGTT
>NZ_CALNCS010000005.1 GCF_937875145.1 Alkalibaculum bacchi
GGTCAGGTGGTCAGCAAAAGCAAAACTCGCCTATAAGGCGAGAAAAGGGCCCGAGCTCCTGCCCTGTCATCCTTGAGCGCTAGCGAAGGATCTAAGACGCTCAAGCCCTAATGCTGATCGCTGATGGCTAAGTGCTTCAGAACTTAACGACTATTAAAGTTCCGCTTTCCGCTATACACACATCTATACGGAGTTGAAATGATACAAAGAATATCTAAATAAGAAAGGGAGAACAAACCATGAAAAAAACAATCGCACTTACTTTAGGCTTATTATTAACAACAGGGCTTTTTACAGCTTGTAGTGGAGATCAGCAAACAAGTACCAATGGAGATAAACAATACACTATAGGAATTGCTCAATTTGGGGAGCATGCTTCATTAGATAATTGTAGAGAAGGATTTTTACAAGGGCTTGCAGAAGAGGGATTCGTAGAGGGGGAAAACCTAACTGTAGAATATGAAAATGCCCAATTTGATACAGCCATAACGAATCAAATTGCACAGAAATTTGTCAGCAAAGATATGGACCTTATTGCAGCAATAGCCACTCCAATTGCCCAAAGCACATTTAATGCAGCAAAAAAAACAGATATCCCTGTAGTCTTTACAGCAGTTACCGACCCAGATGCAGCAATGCTTACAGAAGGAAATATTACTGGTACCAGCGATAAGCTTCCAGTAGAAGCTCAATTAAAGCTCATTCGAGCTATGATGCCAGAAGCAAAGAATATAGGCATACTTTATACGACTAGCGAAGTAAACTCAGAATCAACTATTGCGGAGTACAAAGAAAAAGCAAGTGATTATGGATTTGAAATTATCGATTCTGGTATTTCTGTAGCTGCAGATATTCCTTTAGCAGTAGATAAACTTCTTCCACAAGTAGATGCTTTGACTAATTTAACGGATAATACAGTAGTAGGCTCTCTACCAGTAATTTTAGAAAAGGCAAATGCTAGGAGTATCCCAGTCTTTGGAAGCGAAATTGAACAAGTAAAACTAGGATGTATTGCCTCTGAAGGAATCGAGTATATAAGTTTAGGAAAACAAACAGGAAAAATGGCAGCAGCTATATTAAAGGGTGAAAAAACAGCAATAAACACTCCATACGAAACCATTGAAGAAAGTAGCCTTTACATCAATAGTGAAGTTATGGAAAGATTAGGACTTACTTTACCAGAAGATATGATGAAAAGAGCAGAAGATACAGTCGCTAGTCACTAGACTCTAGCTTGCATGTATTCCTTTTGGGTCTTTTAGTGGCTACTGAAAGTAGCCGTAAAGAGACCCTAGAGGAATCCCCAGAAGCTAAGGACTAGTGACTAGAGTCTAGCGACTAAAAAACCGGAGGTTTTATTAGATGATTCTACTAGGTATTCTCGAACAGGGTATGATTTATGCGATTATGGCTCTAGGCTTATATATTACATATAAAATATTAGATTTTCCAGATTTAACAGTAGACGGCAGTTTTCCACTAGGAGCTGCTGTTACTGTTATGTTAATGACAAATGTAGATAGTGGTATGATTAACGCCATCACATTAGGGCACAATCCTTATATTATTATGTTTTTATCTTGTTTAGCAGGTGGTATTGCAGGGCTTGTAACGGGTATTATACATGTAAAGTTTAAGGTTCGGGATTTACTTTCAGGTGTTATAACAATGACGGGGTTATACTCTATTAATTTACATATTGCAGGCAAGGCAAATGTACCAATTTTTAATATGGAAACCATCTTTTCTAATAGAGGATTAGATTCTTTATATCCTGACCTTTTAGACAATCTTAAAGTATTGATTATCATTTCCATTGTAACGATTGGATCGAAGATTTTGTTGGATTTATATTTAAAGACAAAATCAGGATATTTATTAAGAGCAGTTGGAGATAATACGACTTTAGTAGTGTCTCTTGCAAAGGATAGCGGCAGCGTTAAAATCTTAGGACTGGTTATAGCAAATGCTCTCGTTGCATTAAGTGGTAGTGTAATGGCACAACAACAAGGTTTTTTTGAAGTATCTATGGGAACAGGAGCCATGGTCATCGGTCTTGCATCTGTAATTATTGGAACCAGTTTGTTTAAAAGAGTTTCTTTTGTCAAGCCAACTAGTGCAGCCATAATTGGTTCTATAGTATATAAAGCTAGTATCTCTTTAGCTATGGATATGAGTTTATCTATGATTTTAGCAATTGTAGTAGCAGTGGTATGTATTGTGTACATGAAAAAAGAATTGCCATTAAAAGTGATTTTAACAATTATATCAACTGTAAGCGTCTATCTGGTAGTAAAATTATTCATACCATATGAAATGAGCGCAAGCGACATGAAGCTAATTACATCTGTTTTATTTATGATTATATTGATCACAGGTCATGAGAAGAAGAGGAGGGCTAAAGGTGCTAGAGCTTAAAGATATCCATAAAGTGTACAGTGCAGGCACAATCAATGAGTCCTGCTTATTTCAAGGTTTCAATCTACGTATTGAGAAAGGGGAGTTTGTTTCTGTAGTAGGAAGCAATGGAAGTGGAAAGACCTCTATGCTCAATATCATCTGTGGAAGCATTGATATCGATCAAGGACAAATCTTTGTAGGAGATAAAGACATAACCGATATTAAGGAACATGTCCGTTATAATAAAATTGGAAGAGTCTATCAAAACCCAGCTATGGGAACTTGCCCAACAATGACCATATTAGAAAATATGTCCTTAGCAGATAATAAGGGTAAGTCCTTTAATCTTAGAATGGGAACGAACAAAAGCCGCATCGAATACTACAAGGAAAGCCTTAGTCAATTAGGGCTAGGCTTGGAGGATCGCTTAAATACACAAGTGGGTACTCTCTCGGGGGGCCAAAGGCAAGCTATGGCTTTGCTTATGTCCACTATGACACCTATCGATTTCTTGGTCTTAGATGAGCATACTGCAGCCTTGGACCCTAAAACAGCAGAAAAAATTATGGAGCTAACAGATAAAATCGTCCACGAAAAACATTTAACTACCATTATGGTCACTCATAATCTAAGATACGCAGTAAAATACGGAAATAGGTTGCTTATGATGCATCAAGGAGAGGCGATTCTAGATAAGAAAAATGCAGAAAAATCAAAGCTAAAAGTAGATGATTTGCTAGGATTGTTTTCACAGATAAGTGTGGAACTAGGGAATTGATAAAGCTGAAAGGTAAGATGCTAGTGTTCAATAATAAAGAGAAATTAGTATTTTAGTCCACAGTACATTGTAAAAGCAACTCTATACAGTTAGCATTGCTCGCCTTTAGGCGAGGTAATGTTTTTGATAGTTGCTGAACAATTGTATAATCATTGCTTTACTACTATTAAGTTCCGCTTTCGGCTTTCAGCTTTCAGCAACAAACAAAGTAAAATCGCTAGAGGGTGATAATATGAACAATTTTCTACGAAATGTGATGAAGGACACGAGTAGTGGCATTAAGGGGTATATAAAGGCGCAACTTAAATTAATTGGAATTACTTTTCTTATTCTCTTTATAGGTTTAGATATGATTGATATAGCTCATCCCTTTCTTGTTTCACTAGGTATTTCTATACTGGATATGATTCCTGTTTTAGGAATAGGTATTGTTCTGGTACCTTGGTCTATTATTAGTTTTGTTATGGGGAATACGGATTTGGCAACGAAAATAGCTATTTTATTTGTAATAGCAGTCATTGTTCGTCAAGTTTTAGAGCCAATAATTGTAGGAAAGCATATCGGAATCAGACCTCTATATACTTTTGTAGCTACTTTATTAGGCTCTATTGCCCTAGGTCCTATTGGCATTATATTAGGTCCAGCAATTGCTATCCTTATTATTTCAATACAAAATAATAGAAGAAGTTCCACAAAATGATAAAATTATGAATAAATGGAAAAGGGATTTTTATTTTTAGCCCATTATAGTATAATAATAATGGATATATATATAGAAAAGGATTATTTTGGTTTGTTCCAGGTGTAAGACATCCTACAAATCCAATAAAATGGAGGAACTCTATGATTAAAAGATTAGCCCAATTAGCATCTGAGAGTAGTTATGTAGATCCAGCGTTATACGCTAAATACGACGTTAAACGCGGATTGAGAGATATTAACGGACGAGGAGTACTTACAGGACTTACGGAAATTGGAGATGTTCAATCGTATACAATACAGAATGGCCAGACGATTCCTAAGCCTGGTCAACTTTTTTATAGGGGTATTGATGTAGAGGATTTAACAAAAGGCTTTTTAAAAGAAAGACGACATGGATTTGAAGAATCCATATACCTTTTGCTTTTTGGTCATTTACCCAGTATAGAGGAATTGACAGAGTTTAATACAATGCTTTCAAGTTTGAGAACTTTGCCAAAGAGCTTTGTAAGAGATATGATTTTAAAGGCATCTAGTAAAGACGTTATGAATATGATTTCAAGGAGTGTTTTAGCACTCTACAGTTATGATGAAAATCCTGATGATATTAGCGTGGAAAATGTATTAAGGCAATGTCTTGAGTTAATAGCCCGTTTTCCCCTATTAGCTGTCTATAGTTATCACGCGTATTCTCATTACTTTGACAGCCGAAGCTTATTTATTCATAATCCTAAACCAGAATACAGCACAGCTGAAAATATTCTTCACATGCTTAGACCAGATAGTGGATTTACTGAAACAGAAGCAGCCCTATTAGATTTAGCACTGGTTTTACATGCAGAGCATGGAGGTGGAAATAACTCCACATTTACGACTCACGTTGTCACTTCTAGTGGAACAGATACATATTCAGCTATGTCTGCTGCATTAGGCTCACTAAAGGGACCTCGACATGGTGGTGCTAGTATTAAGGTTGTTCAAATGTTTAAGGATATAAAAGCGAATCTAAGGAATTGGTCAGATGAAGGTGAAATAAGAGATTATTTAAAGAAACTTCTTCACGGTGATGCTTTTGATCATTCAGGATTAATATACGGTATGGGTCATGCAGTGTATTCTGTATCAGATCCTAGAGCGGAAATACTAAGAGATCAATGTAAAAAATTAGCTACTGAAAAAGGACTAGAGCACGAGTTTGACTTATTTTATAAGGTAGAGAATCTTGCTAAAGAAGTCATAGTAGAAGAGAGAAAGATTTATAAAGGCGTTAGCGTAAATATTGACTTCTACTCTGGATTTGTCTATAGAATGTTGAATATACCAATGCAATTATTAACTCCTATATTTGCCATATCTCGAATATCAGGATGGAGTGCTCACCGAATTGAAGAAATCGTCAACAAAGGCAAAATTATCCGACCAGCTTATAAGAGTATAGCAAAAGAGATGGAGTACGTGCCGATAGATGAAAGATAAGGTGGTCTGTCGTAGGTTGCGGGTTTCTAGCTCCTTATAGTCGCTACAAACCTCGCCAACCTTGACAGGGGTAATACCACTTGATTTCTCTTTCCCTTTGGTCAAGACAAATCAGGTATTACTCCCAGGTGGTAAGCAAAACCTTTTCTCGCCAGGGGCGAGGTAGGGTAAAGGCGTAGGATCCTTCGGCTGAAGCCTCAGGATGACAAGGCAGTAGTTAGGGTCAAAATACAGGCACTAGCAATCAGCAATCAGGATTGGGCATCCAACAGTGCCTTTGGCACTAAAGAGGCCCGTACAGCCAGCCTTAGTTTCTGATTAAGTCATCCTGAGTGCAATGAAGGATCTGTGCGCACTAAGTAGTAAGAGGAAGATATCTATAGGCAAAAGTCAACTTATATACTGATTCTTAATTGCCACCAGTGGTGGCAAAAGGTTTTACTTAGAGCTTAGAACTTAGAACATACAACTTACGGCTAAAACGCTTGTATAATCTCTAAAAAACTGAGATAATTTTATTTAATAAAAAACAATATATATTGTTTAAAAGTAAAAGGGGAAAATATATGGACCGCAAATTAAGAGTGCAGACGATTAATAATTTAGTTGATAATTTACTAGTTAGCTATAAAGAGGAAGAGCGCATACAACCTCATGGAGCTTGTCCAATGCCAAATAGGGACACGATTATTAAGATTGCAAAGCAAATGAGAAAGTTGATTTTTCCTGGATATTTTGATGGGTATGCATGCAGTAAAGATATTTTACAATATCATACAGGAGAACTCCTGGTCTATGTTCATGAATCCTTAACAGAGCAGATTATTTATGCCCTTAGCTTAGATGAAAATCGGCACAATAAAAGTGAAAAATTAATCTGTAAAAGAGAAGAGATGATAGATAAAGCTACAGAGTTAAGCTTTAAAATATTATCAAAACTGCCTACTATAAGAGAATATTTATCTACAGATGTTCAGGGCGCATTAGACGGAGATCCAGCAGCTTCTAGTCTAGAAGAAATTGTATTCTCCTATCCAGGGATTTTTTCTATTACAATGCACCGAATAGCTCATGAGATGTATCTATTAAATATTCCATTAATACCAAGAATACTCAGTGAATATTCTCATTCTATAACAGGTATAGATATTAATCCAGGAGCTCAAATAGGCAAGTACTTTTTTATTGACCATGGTACTGGAGTAGTAATAGGAGAAACGACGATAATAGGAAATAATGTGAAGATTTATCAAGGGGTTACATTAGGAGCCTTATCTACTAGGGGTGGTCAAAAACTAAAAGGAAGTAAGCGCCATCCAACTATTGAAGACGGAGTAACCATCTATTCAGGAGCTTCTGTACTAGGAGGAGATACTGTAATAGGGGAGGGAGCTACTATAGGGAGTAATGCCTTTATTACGGATTCTGTACCAAAAGGCACAAAAGTAAGCGTAAAAAACCCTGAGCTTATTTTAAAAAATCGAGAGCATCGAGAATTAAAGCAGGATTATTCGGAAGTGTGAAATAAGGTGGTAAGGTGGTCAGCAAAACCTTACTCGCCTTAAGGCGAGATAAAGACCCATGAAGCCTATCCCAGTCATTCTGGAGCGCAGCGAAGAATCTAAAGACCTACAGAAAAAGGGGACACATTTTTAAATGTGTCCCCCTTTGACTTAAAACGGTTACCAAAGGTGACTAAAACTTCTACTTTCCGCTGGTTGGTTGGACGGGAAAAGCATAATCGCCTTGGGCGAGTTAAGGACCCGCGAAGCCCTGCCCCGGTCATCCTTGAGCGTAGCGAAGGATCTTAAAGACTCAAAAGGAATACATACAAGCTAATGACTAGAGACTAACATCTAGTAGCTAGCTTTTCTGTAGGATATCTCCGCCAATTCTACATCCTTATTTCTATCTTGTACTGTAGCAATAGACCATTCGTTAGCAAATAAAAGTACTGGGTTTTCGTCTACGTCTTCTACGATCATTGTATCCATGGTTAGATTGAAACGATCTGGGTCAAATTGATCTCCTTTAATCCAGCGGATATAGCGATAAGGTGTTCTTTCCATGATGAGATCAACACCATATTCATTTTTTAATCGATATTCTAAAACATCAAATTGTAAAACGCCAACTACACCTACGATTAATTCCTCTACGCCAATATTAGGTCTCTTATACACTTGAATGGACCCTTCTTCTGCCAATTGGGTAATGCCTTTTACAAACTGTTTTCTCTTTAAGGCGTTTTTTGTGTATACTTTGCTAAAGTGTTCTGGAGCAAATAAGGGTATGCCTTCGTACTGGATTTTTGAATTGTCTTCACATAAGGTATCGCCAATTCTAAAGATTCCAGGATCGTGAATACCTATGATATCTCCAGGGTAAGCAGTATCTACTATGACTCGGTCCTGAGCTAAAAATTGCTGTGGTTGAGCTAGTCTTACCTTCTTATTTTCCTGAACGTGATTTACTTGCATACCTTTTTCAAATTTGCCAGAACAGATTCTCAAAAATGCAATACGATCTCTATGAGTTGGATTCATATTCGCTTGGATTTTAAAGATAAATCCTGTAAAATTTTCAGACTCTGGGTTAATATGACCTTGATTGCTATTTCTTGAACTAGGAGGGGACGTAAAGTTTAAAAACCCCTCTAAAAAAGGTTCTACACCAAAATTCGTTAAGGCACTTCCAAAGTACACTGGAGTAAGGTTTCCCTGTGATACTTGTTCTAAATCAAATTCAAAACCTGCAATATCTAATAATTCAATATCCTCAATAAGTTTTTCCTGTAATTCATCTCCTAAAAGTTCCTTAAAGCTATCATCTTCTACATTACCCTTTACAGCTTGTGCTAGGGATTGTCCATGATTTCCTCCACCGAAAACTTCAACTTGCTGTTTTTGTCTATCGTATACTCCTTTAAAGTTTCTTCCGCTTCCTATAGGCCAGTTCATAGGGTAAGAGCGAATACCAAGAATTTTCTCAAGTTCTTCCACCAATTCAAAGGGATCTTTTCCATCACGGTCTAATTTATTTATAAATGTAAATATAGGAATGCCTCTCATTTTGCAGACATGGAATAGTTTCTTTGTCTGGCTTTCAATACCTTTAGCAGAGTCTATAACCATAACTGCAGAATCGGCCGCCATAAGGGTTCGATAGGTATCTTCACTAAAATCTTGATGACCAGGAGTATCAAGGATATTTATGCAGTAATCATCGTATTCAAATTGTAATACAGAAGAGGTAACAGAAATTCCCCTCTGCTTTTCGATCTCCATCCAATCAGAGACAGCATGATTTTGAGATCTTCTAGATTTAACAGAGCCTGCTAGTCGAATAGCACCGCCATATAGTAATAGTTTTTCTGTAAGAGTAGTTTTACCCGCATCTGGATGAGAAATAATAGCAAAAGTTCTTCTTCTGCGAACCTCCTCTTGAAAACTAAATTTTTTTTCAGACATTTTCATCTTCCTTATACATATAATATTTATATTCGTTTAACTTTTAAATTTTACCCTTTAATAGGGAATGGTGTCAAATTATTTTTGTGTAGAATCTAGATAATTCATTAAAAAAATACAAAAAGATTGAGGAGTAGATAGGTTATTACAGAGATGAAGCACTTACTAGATTTTTTATTAAAAGTATTGTAAACTATCTACTATCAAAATACAGCTAGGAGGTTAGATATGATTAATTACATAGCGAGCTGGTTTGACCATTTAGAGACTTCTGAGGGATTGGTTCTAAATATATCTATTATTTTGTTATTGTTATTTATGGGCTTATTTTGCATTATAGGGATGAAATTAACAAATAGACTTGTCATTTTTTCTTTTACTAAGTTTAAAGGATTGAATAAGCTAAAATGGAATGAAGCCTTTTTAAAGCGAAAAGTCTATGACAGATTGTCTCATATTGTACCTGTTATCATTATTTATGCATTTGCTCCTTTATTTCCACAGTATTTAACAATTATACTGCAAAATATTGCTACAATTTATTTTATTGTAGTAGTAGTATCTGTAATCAGTTGTTTGCTCAATGTAGTAGATGATATTTACAATACTTTTGAATATTCTAAATATAGGCCAATAAAGGGTTTTTTACAGGTGATAAAAATCATTGTGTATGTTATAGCTGGCTTACAAATTATAGCCGCCCTTATGGGAAAGGATCCACTACTACTTTTAAGTGGTATTGGTGCATTTTCAGCAGTACTAATGTTAGTCTTTCAAGACTCTATATTAGGGTTAGTAGCTAGTATTCAACTGTCTGCAAATGATATGATGCGAATAGGGGATTGGGTTGAAATGCCTAGTTACAATGTGGATGGTGAAGTTCTAGAAATTTCTTTGAATATAGTAAAGATTGAAAATTTTGACCGAACTGTAAATACTGTTCCAACTTATGCTTTTATGACGAATTCCTTTAAAAATTGGCGAGGTATGACAGAAGCTGGTGGAAGAAGGATAAAAAGATCTATTTACATAGATATATCAAGCATAAAGTTTTGTACCAATGAAATGCTAGAAGCGTTTAAAAAGATTCATTATTTAACAGATTATATTGAAACAAAACAAGAGGAAATTAGAACTTATAATGAGGCCCATAATGTAGACTATGACGATGTGGCAAATGGAAGGCATTTGACGAATATAGGCGTGTTTCGGATATACATTCACCAATATTTAAAATACCATCCTAAAATCCATAAGGGAATGACTCAAATTGTAAGACAATTATCACCAGTGGAATTTGGTCTACCTATAGAAATTTATGCATTTACAAGAGAGATTGTATGGGATCAATACGAAGGAATACAGTCCGATATATTTGATCATATATTAGCAATGATACCAAAATTCGGACTAAGAATCTATCAACGACCCTCTTGGTATGATTTTAGAAATGAAGAAAGTCAGCATGAAAAATATGATAGTAATTTCATCAAAGGAACTATAATTGGTGGTGAAAGTGCTATTTCGGAAGAAGACCTAAAGGACTAGCCGTCAGCGTTCAGCCACCAGGAATTGGCCACCCATGGTGGCCGGTGACGTGCGTTAGAGGAATCAGAACTTGTTTTTAGATGCTTCTATTTTAGTAATTAATGCGTAGAGATCCTTCGCTGTACTCTGGATGACTAGGCAGGAGCTCGAGTTAGGTGAGTAGTTCCACCTTCTACATTCCACTTTCCGCTTAAAAATTACTCCATAATTTTTATATTAATTTCTCTAAATTTGGGTATACATAAATAGAATAGAGTACAGAGGAGGAAAGTATATGGGAGAATTTCAAGGTAAAAAGGTTGGGCTCAAAGAAGAGGGAACTCATAAATTGATTGCTGTATACCCCGAAACAATGAATGGTACAGATCATGAAATAGCTAAAACCGTAAGAGATTGGTTTTACAAACAAGCCTGTGCCAATGAAGAAATCCTAAGAACGGCTTACGTAGACGTAGTAGAGGATTAAAAAACAAAATAAAGTGTAATAAAAATTCTTATTTGAAAAAGATAAAATCCTATTTAGGATTTTGTCTTTTTTATATACTAGAAAATTTATGATATAATAATTCGCATAAGTAAGACTGGAGTGATAAAAGTGGTAAGTTCACGTGAATTAGTACAGAGCATTTTGAGACATGAGAGGGGAGCAAGGGTGCCAAAGGGAGAATTGGTACTGGATGATAAGGTAATTGCAAAATCATTAGACACTTTATCTATTGGCTTTGATGAAAGATACGAGTTTGCAAAAAGCTTAGGACTAGATATGATCGTGCTTTCACCTACCTATCCTAAGAATAGTCTGTCTGTTGACTGTAGCTCCTTAGATATAAATAAATGGGTCAATAGGGATTTGTTTTCCTTTGTTATATTAGATGGAGCTTTTGAATTAGGTTTGAGAGTTTTGGGTTTTCCAGAGTATCTATCTATGGTTATGAGTGGAGACGAAGAGCTAGAGGAATTCATTCTAGAAGTTGAAAAGATTAATAAAGAGACCATCGGAAAGTTGTCACATCAAGGCATCAATGGCATCATTGTAGCGGATGATATCGCTTTTCAGGATGGATTAATTGTACGACCAAGTATATTTCGAGAGCTTTTTTTACCTACTTTAGAACGCCAAGTCAAAGAAATTGAAAGTAGGAAAATGACTCCCTTTTTCCATTCTGATGGGTACTATATGAGTGTTATGGATGATATCGTAGAAGCAGGCTTTAAAGGAATACACTGCATCGATCGAAACTGCAAAATGAATGTAAAAGATTTAGCAAGCTATAGTAAAAAGATCTGCTTATGGGGGCATTTGGATATAAATGACATTAATGCTTCAGATGACGAAAATGCTATAAAATCTATGGTAAGTGAAATCAAAGATGCCACAGACTTTAAAGGTTTTATACTAGGAACAAACAGTGGGTTATTTCCAGGTATGGATGTGGATGGATTAAAAAGAATATATGATAAGGTTGACGAGTTCGTTCTATGATTAGTGAAAAGTAGAATGTTGAAAGTGGAAAATTTGCCACCTTTGGGTAGCTTTCATTTTAGTCTTTTGGCAATTAATATTTTTTAGCATATGGTGCATTTTTTAACCTTGGCTACTGTCTTGTCATCCTGAGACTTTAGACGAAGGATCTTGCTTTTCACGATCTCGCCCGAAGGCGAGTATTTCCGCATTCCACTTTCCACCAATGACAAAGAGGACGCTTATGCGTCCTCTTTGTCATTAAGTATTCTCATAAACTCTTCACCAGTTATCGTTTCTTTTTCTAGTAAATATTTCGCTAGTTCATGAAGTTTATCCATATTTTCTGTTAGTATTTCTCTTGCCTTGGAGTGGGCGGCTTTGATGATGTTTAGAACTTCTTGGTCTACTTTGCCTGCCATATTTGTAGAGCAAGTTAGAGAAGAATCTCCACCAAGATATGGGTTGTTTACAGTTTCTAATGCCATCATATCAAAGTCTTCGCTCATACCATAACGAGTGACCATAGCTCTTGCTAATTTTGTAGCCTGTTCAATATCATTAGACGCTCCTGTAGTGATGGAATTAAAGATGACTTCTTCTGCAGATCTTCCACCAGTAAAGGTGACGATTTTATTAAAGGCTTCTTCTTTTGATAAAAGGACTTTCTCCCCTTCATCTACTTGCATCGTATAACCTAGGGCACCAGATGTTCTAGGAATAATAGTGATTTTTTGTACTGGTGCAGAGTCTGTTTGCTTTGCTGCTACTAAGGCGTGACCAATTTCATGGTAAGCGATAATCAGTTTTTCTTTAGTTGATATGACTGCACCTTTTCGCTGATAACCAACTAATATGGTTTCTACAGATTCTTCAAAATCAGATTGATTGACTTCTTTTCGGTCCATGCGGACAGCTCTTAAAGCAGCTTCATTGGCAATATTAGCTAATTCAGCACCAGAAGCTCCAGCTGTAGCTCTAGCAATGGCATTATAATCAATATTGTTATCTACTTTGATTTTCTTTGCATGTACCTTTAAGATTTCTTCACGACCTCTTAAATCAGGAAGTTCAACTGGAATTCGCCTGTCAAATCGACCCGGACGAAGCAAAGCTTTGTCTAGAGTTTCAGGTCTATTTGTAGCCCCCAAAATTACTACTCCCTTACTACCGTCGAAGCCATCCATTTCTGTCAGCAATTGATTTAATGTTTGTTCTCTTTCATCATTACCTGTCATACCTGAACTGTCACGCTTTTTACCGATAGCGTCAATTTCGTCTATAAAGACAATACAAGGTGCTTTTTCTTGTGCTTGTTTAAAGAGATCACGAACTCTTGCAGCACCCATACCTACAAACATCTGCACGAATTCAGATCCAGAGATAGAGAAAAAGGGTACATTGGCTTCACCTGCTACAGCTTGAGCAAGCAATGTTTTTCCAGTTCCAGGAGGCCCTACTAATAGAGCACCTTTAGGTAGTTGAGCACCAATCTCTGTATACCTCTTGGGGTCGTGGAGAAAATCTACAATTTCCGTAAGAGCTTCTTTCGCTTCATCCTGCCCAGCTACATCGGCAAAGGTTTTACCCGTTTCTGCTTTTATATAGACCTTTGCATTGCTCTTTCCAAAGGACATGGCATTTGAACCACCTGTTTTCTTTTGTAAATTACGAGTAAGTAATTGTCCAACGCCTATAAAAAACAACATTGGTAATATTAAAGAGATAAATAGACTCATAAGAGGAGAAATTTCTTCGGGTATTATCTGAGCAAATTTTACATCTTGGCTATGCAATCTCTCTACTAAATCAGGGTCATCTGCTCGGCCAGTAACATAAGTTACATCCTTATTTTTGGCATCTTTTGTAGTAAATTTAATCTGAGTATTCTCTATTTCTACTTCTTTTACTTGTCCATCTTCAATTTGGTTCAGAAAAGTTCCATAATCCACTTCTGTTATTTGTGGTTCCAATATATTAGGGAATACAAAGGAATTTAATAATATGATAATGAGTAAAGCTATACCATAGTAAAAGAATATGGGCTTCTTTGGTATTTTAGGTTTATTTGTTGGCAATAGATTACCTCCTTATATTCATTCATTTTATAGTAGACGATTGTCTTGGATTTCTATACAGGGTGCTTACTACAAAATAATATTTAGCTTAATTATATTATACATTAATTACTCTTAACTTTTCCTTAATTAAACAAAGAAATAATGAAGATAGGACAAAATATTTGGAGAAGTAAGAAGATATGATAAAATAATTAAAAGTAGGAGGTCACGTGGTCAGGTGGTCAGCAAAATCTTTGAGCCACCACTGGTGCCTCAAGCACTAAGGGTGCTTTTAAACTTATTTAAGGATTGTGATAAAGATTGAAGGATATTAAAGTAGAGGATATAACAGAAGCTGTTAAACAATTATGCATTGATGCAAATTATAATATTCCATTGGATGTAAAAGAAAAAATCGAAGAAGCTGCATCTTGTGAACCTTGGCCTATGGCGAAGGAGATATTAGATCATATTTTAGAAAACATCAAAATTGCAAGAGAAGAAAGCATGCCAGCTTGCCAAGACACTGGTATGACCTGTGTCTTTGTAGAATTAGGACAGGATGTTCATATTGTGGGCGGATTATTAGAAGATGCAATTAATGAAGGGGTAAGGCTTGGGTATAACAAGGGATACTTGAGAAAATCCGTGGTAAAAGATCCACTAAATAGAATCAATACAAAAGATAATACCCCAGCAATTATATACTATCATATTGTTGAAGGGGATCAACTGAAGATTACAGTGGCCCCTAAGGGCTTTGGTTCGGAAAATATGAGCCAAATAAAGATGTTAAAGCCTTCTGATGGCATAGAGGGGGTTAAGGATTTTGTCTTACAGGTAGTAAGAGAAGCAGGTCCCAATCCTTGCCCTCCTATTGTAGTAGGAATAGGAATAGGTGGAACCTTTGATAGGGCAGCTAATTTAGCTAAAAAGGCTCTTCTCCGTCCTTTAAGTGAAGATCATCCAGATGGATTTTATAAAGGATTAGAAGCAGATCTACTAGAGGAAATTAACAAATTAGGTATTGGACCACAAGGTTTTGGAGGGAAAACAACTGCCTTAAAAGTAAGTGTGGAAGAGTTTCCAACTCATATTGCAGGTTTGCCTGTAGCTGTAAATATCAATTGTCATGTGACGAGGCATAAAAGTGTTATTTTATAAAGCGTAGAATGCGGAAAGCTGAAAGCGGAACTTGCTAAATTGGGATGTGTGAAAGTTGAAAGCGGAAAACTCTCCTAAAGGTGAAAAAGTATCTTGCGTTTAACTTCTTGCCTCTCAGTTGCGCCGAGGAATCTCTACAGACAGACTATTGAAAAATGCATTATATACTAAAAAGTTTTAAAACAACTGTTGACAATTGTTAAAAGAAAGGGATCAATATGGAAAAGAGAATAAATGTGCCTTTTACTGCTGAAGGAGCAAAAGAACTAAGAGCTGGGGATAAGGTACTGATTTCGGGAGTTTTATACACTGCTAGGGATGCGGCACATAAAAGGCTTGTTGAACTTATAGATAAAGGAGAAGACCTTCCTATACCGCTAAAAAATGCTATAATTTATTATGTAGGACCTACACCAGCTAAGCCACAAAAACCAATTGGCTCAGCAGGCCCAACAACCAGCTATAGGATGGATTCGTATGCTCCTAAACTTCTAGACTTAGGTTTAAGGGGTATGATTGGAAAGGGAATACGGTCTCAAGAAGTAATAGAATCTATGAAAAAAAACAAAGCCGTGTATTTTGCGGCAATTGGCGGAGCAGCAGCCTTAATGGCCAAATCGATTATTAAATCTGAGCTGGTAGCCTACGAAGACTTAGGTTCAGAGGCTATTAGAAGATTAGAAGTAAAAGATTTACCTGTCGTAGTAGCCATTGATAGCTACGGAAATAATCTGTATGAATTGGGGCCAACTGCTTATCTTGAAAACAGCCGAAGCTGAAAGCCGAATGCTGAAAGCGGAAACCCTTTAGTTAGGCTCGTGGTATGTTGGAAATTTTATCAGTTTGATGGGGTGTGCGCAAAGCACACATAGGTTATCTGAGCGAAGGGAAGAATCTAATACAAAAGCCACCCAAAGGTGGCTAAAAATTCCGCATTCCGCTTTCAGTTGTCTTTAAAGATTCCATATGTAGAGATGGTATCAAGTATAAAGAGAATGCCATTTCCTGGGTTTTCTAGTTTGATCTCATTTTTTATGGATTCGACGATAGCTTCTGTCTTATCTTTTTCGGATAATATTAATACAATTTCTTTTTCAGGTTCGACAGTCATTGCAAATAAAGTGCTTTTTTCGTGTATGCCAGAACCCCTTGCGTTGATAATAGTGCCCCCTTGTGATCCCGCTTTCTCTGCTGCATCTATGACGGATTCTGCATTGCCTCGATCTACAATAGTAAAAATAGCCTTATACATAATATCATCAGAACCTCTGCTTTCTTTAATTTTATCAACATGGCAACTCCTTGAACCTACAATGTTTTCTAAAGGAGAACAAAAAGCGATACCATGATTAGGTTTGCAAAATTTAAATTTTTTATTTATAGCATCCAGTACATTTTCAGCCACATGTTCTTCGGCGAGAAAAAGCACAATTTCTTTTCGGATATCTGTAAGATCAAACCATTCCAATAAGTAATTTTTTGCAGAGCCTTTTCCTAAAAAAATAGTACCACCAGAAACACCTATATCTTTAGCCAACTTTAATACTTTGCTGCCTAATCCGTAATCTATGATTACGCAACATAAATTGTATTTACTAGAAATCACTATCCGTCCACATCCTTCTTTACTGATTTTATTTTATAAATTAACCCTAATATTTGTAATGCAATGAGAGGAGTCATTGCAACCATTGCAATAACACCAAAACCATCTACTAGAACATTAGCTCCATCAATTGCCTCTGCAGCACCTTGAGCAAAGGCTAAGACAAAGGTAGCAGTCATAGGACCAGAAGCTACTCCCCCTGAGTCAAAGGCAATACCTACGAACAAACTAGGTACTTTATAAGATAAAAATATGGATATAAGGTATCCAGGCAGTAAAAAGTGCCATAATTGTAGGCCTGGCACCACAATTCTCACCATGGATAGAGATACGGCAAATGCTACACCAATAGATAATGTAAATAGTATAACTTTTCTCTTAATAGAACCACTAGTAACATCTTCTATTTGTTCCGTAAGAACGTGTACAGCTGGCTCAGCTAAGATGACTACTAAACCTAGAATAAATCCAATTGCAATTACAATTAGGTCGTTGTCAAGAGATGCAATAGAATGACCCACTACTTTACCAACTTCCATAAAGCCTGCATTTACACCTGTTTGGAATAATATCAGTCCAATATAGGTATAAGCAAAACCTTTTACTATTTTTCCAAACTTCTTCTTAGATAATCTAAAAGAGATTGCATTGAATATAAGGAATATAATCACTAATGGAAGTAGGGCGATAAACATCTCCTTCACCATATGTGGGATTTGCTCTAAAAAGGGTCGAAAGATAGAGCTGTTTATTTCCTTCGCTACTATAGTGCTGGCTTCAATGGTAGAATCCTTTGATTTTGCAAATAAACGAAAAATCATAACGGACAAGATTGCTCCAGTAGAAGTGACTCCAACTAATCCAAAGCTATCATCTTCTGAGTTCTTACCAGCTTTTAAGGAAGAAACCCCTAAGCCTAATGCCAACATAAAGGGCACTGTTAGAGCACCGGTAGTTGCTCCAGAAGCGTCAAAAGATATGGCAAGGAATTCAGGTGAGGTAAATAAAGCTAAGATAAAGATGACTCCATAAATAATTGTCAGCAATCTATTTAATTTGAGATTTCTAATAATTCGAAATAATCCTGTTGAAAGCAATAGAGCAACACCAATGGATACAATCATAACTATATTTATTTTTGAGGTTGCGCCTCCAGTTGCATCCTGAACTTGACCTGCTAATATATGTAAGTCTGGTTCTGCCACGGAAATAATAAACCCTAGCAAAATCCCTGAAAAAATGACGATAGCAGTCTTATTGGTTTTAGTTACTGTGGAACCAAGAAGAGAACCCAATGGGGAAATCCCGATATCCGTACCAACTAAAAAAATAGACATACCAATGATGATAAGCAAAGCACCTAATAAAAATCGATACATTAATATGTGATCAATAGGTGTAATCGTAAAATTTAAAATAACAACTAATATAGTGACAGGTAAAACAGTAAAAGAAACTTCCTTAAACTTTTCGTATAAAATATTAATAGACATCACTTCCTTTTTTTCTAGCTGAAGGCTGAAAATTGAATGCGGAAAGGGAAACATACCCTCACGAGGCGCATAACTGGGACTGCCTAATAGTCACTAAAGATAGTCAAAAATTTCAACAGTCCGCTGTTAGCTTTCAGCTAATTCATGTTTTTTGATTTTTCTACACAAGCATTTACAGCCTCAATGACCGCAGAGCGAAAGCTGCTTTTTTCTAGGCTAGCTACGGCTTCGATGGTTGTACCTCCTGGGGAACTGACTGCATCTTTTAATGCTCCTGGGTGTGTACCAGTTTCTAATATCATCTTAGCAGCTCCAAGGACAGCTTGAGCAGCAAAGGTATAAGCTTGTTTTCTAGGCATACCATGTAGTACTGCACCATCGGCGAGTGCTTCGATAAACATATAGGTATAAGCTGGTGAAGAACCACTTACTCCAGTTACAGCATCCATCAATCTTTCTTCTACAAACTCTATCTTTCCAAAACATTCAAACATAGACTGTATAAATCTTTTATCTTCATCTGTAACAAGAGTATTTACACTGATAGCAGTCATCCCTTCATTGACAAGAGCAGGAGTGTTAGGCATAGCTCTTACTAGTTTTATTTTGCGATTAAATCGTTTTTCATTGTCCTCGATTTTTTGTCCAGCAGCGATCATAACTACTATTGCTTCTTTTTTTATAAAATCTTTGATTTGATTAATGACTTTCCCATATAGATGGGGTTTTACTGATAGAACGACTACATCACATTCCTTAGCAATTTTTAAATTGTCGTCTGTAGTACAAATGCAAAAATCATCCCTAATTTGATCCAATTTCCCAGAGGAAGAGTTAGAAGCATAAATAGTAGATGGTTCAATAAATTTTGAGTGTACGATTCCGCTAATCATAGCTCTAGCCATATTACCACAGCCTATAAAGCCAATTTTTTTATTCATGTGCAAGATCCTTTCATTGTGTTTTATATATTAGATTGAAGAGTGATATTTAATGATACGAAAGATAGAAGATAGAGAAAGCAAATAAGATAAATACCATATATTCATTTTAGCATACAATCTACAGATTGTGTATCATGAAACAATAAACAACAAAAAAACCACAATGAATTGTGGTTTTTTTGTGGTGGTATTATATCAAATAGGAAAAGTATGGTTTTGACACTAGCTCCTACGCCAGTCATCCTGAGCAAGGCGAAGGATCTTGACCCTAAAGGAATACCCAGATGCTAGTGACTAATGACTAGCGACTAAAGCGCTTTAACTATTCTGCTGCACCTAAATGAGAAAGGTCTTTTTTTATAGAAATACCTAATTCTCTTGCGACTCCTTCGCCGTAAGCTGGATCTGCCTTGTAACAGTTTTCTATATGTCTAATTTTAATGTGCTTTTCGCTATCGCCCATATTTCTTGCTGTGTTTTCAAATAAAACTTGTTGTTGCTCTGGGCTCATTAATCTAAATAATTTACCAGGTTGTGTGTAGTAGTCATCGTCATCTTCTCTAAAATTCCATCGATCTGCATCACCGTATAATTTAAGTAAAGGCTCTTTGTATTCTGGTTGTTCCTGCCATTGCCCATAAGTGTTTGGCTCGTAATGTAATTTGCCACCCTGATTATCATCTACTCTCATTTGTCCATCCCTATGGTAACTGTTTACGTATTTTGCACCTCTAGGTGAATTTACAGGTATTTGATGGTGATTTACACCAAGTCGATATCTTTGTGCATCTCCATAGGAGAATAGTCGACCTTGCAACATTCTGTCAGGTGAGAAACTAATGCCTGGCACAACATTTGCAGGGTTAAAAGCAGCTTGTTCTACGTCTCTAAAGTAGTTATCTGGATTCTTATTTAATTCCATAAATCCTACTTCAATTAGAGGGAAGTCGCCTTTATACCATACCTTTGTTAAATCAAATGGATTATAAGGCATGTTATTTGCTTGTTCTTCTGTCATTACTTGTATTTTCATGGTCCAGCGAGGGAAGTTACCCTTTTCTATGTTCTCAAATAAGTCCTTTTGATGACTTTCTCGGTCTTTTCCGACAATTTCTGCAGCTTCTTCATCGGATAAGTTCTTTATGCCTTGCTCACATATCATATGAAATTTAACCCATACTCTTTCGTTGTCAGCATTAATCATGCTATATGTATGACTTCCAAATCCATGCATATGTCGGTAAGAATATGGAATTCCTCGATCACTCATAGTGATAGTAACCTGATGAAGAGCTTCAGGAAGGGATGACCAAAAGTCCCAATTGTTGTTAGCACTTCGCATATTTGTGCGAGGGTCTCTTTTAACAGCATGATTTAAGTCAGGAAATTTTAAAGGATCTCTAAAGAAAAAAACTGGGGTATTGTTGCCGACTAAGTCCCAATTTCCTTCTTCTGTATAAAATTTCATTGCAAAGCCGCGAATGTCTCGCTCTGCATCAGCAGCGCCTCTTTCTCCTGCAACAGTAGAGAAACGCACAAACATCTCTGTTTGTTTTCCTACTTCTGAGAAAATACTTGCTCTAGTATAGTTAGTAATATCATTTGTAACTGTAAAAGTACCAAAAGCACCAGAGCCCTTTGCATGCATTCTCCTCTCGGGGATTACTTCTCGGTCAAAATGAGCTAATTTTTCTAGAAACCACACATCTTGTAAAAACATAGGACCTCTAGGACCAGCAGTCATAACATCTTGATTATCTGCGACGGGAGCGCCTGCTACGGTAGTGAGTTTTTTCTTATCTTCCATATTTTTATTATCCAAATTATAATCCTCCTTCAAAAAAGTGAACTTACATCTTATTTACACCTAATACCTAAAATGTAAACATGAATCTGTTGTTTTTTTATATTTCTTTTATGAAAATACCATACTAAGATTGGAATACTCGAGACAAAGCTATTGTAAAATGAATTTTTTTATTGTAGGATTGATTTTGTGTCTAAAATCTAGAAAAATATAAGTGAAATAAAATCAATTACAAATCTAGAAAGGGGAATATTGTGGAAACTCTACAAAAAAAATATGGACTTTGGACGGCTACTTCTATGGTTGTTGGAGTAGTAATTGGTTCAGGCGTCTTTTTTAAAGCCGATGATGTATTAAAAATGACAAATGGAAATATTTATATAGCTTTAGTTGCATGGATACTAGGAGCTATGGCCATGGTTTTTGGGGCTTTAGTTGTTTCAGAATTTGCTCAGAGAATAGAAAAAGCCAATGGAATCGTAGATTATTACGAGAGGGCATATGGAAAGCGAATGGGTTATTTAATGGGCTGGTTTAATGGTATTTTATATTACTCGCCTTTATCTGCTATTTTAGCATGGATTTCAGCCACGTACACATTAGTTCTATTTAATGTACCACAAGGAGACAATTCAAATGCCACTTGGGTCATAGCATTTATTTATATAGCAATAATTTACATTATGAATTATTTTGCACCGGTTTTAGCTGGGAAACTTCAAGTGACTACTACTGTAATAAAATTAATTCCTCTTGGTTTAATCGCTATAGTGGGAACCATATTTGGATTAAGAAATGGAGTTTTATTAGAAGGTTTCATAGGAGGTGCTAAAGAAGCTAGTAATCATATGGGTTCCTTATCTTCTGCTGTTGTATCTACAGCTTTTGCTTTTGATGGATGGATTTCAGCAGTTACAATTAACAATGAAATAAAAGATGCTAAGAAAAATTTACCTAGAGCTCTTGTTATAGGGGCAATCATTGTATTAATAGTATATGTCAGCTATTTTTTAGGTATTGTTGGAGTGCTTGGGGCATCTACTATTATTGAATTGGGCGACAATGCAGTAAATGTGGCTTCAAAGGCATTATTTGGTGGTCCTGCAGGCGTATTATTATCTTTATTTGTGGTCATATCTTGTTTAGGTACATTGAACGGCTTGATCATAGCTTGTATTCGTATGCCTTTTTCTCTTGCTATAAGGGGACAAGGTCCTATGCCTAAATTGCTTTCAAAGGTAAATAAAAGAACGCAAATGCCGACTTATTCAGTAATTTATTCTTTTGCTTTGTCTTGTATCTATTTATTTATTTGGTACGGTAGCCTCAATAATCTATTTGGAAGGTATATTGCCATTGATGAAATACCTATTGTTCTCATATATGGTTTTTATATTTTATTGCATATTTGGTATATGATTCATTTTAGAGATTTAAAACCTATTAGAAGATATATTATTCCTATATTAGCTATATTTGGTTCTAGTATCATTGTCTATGGAGGAATTACAAATCCCAGCATAGGTTTTTATCTTATAATATCCATAACCATTATTTTGTTTGGATTGCTATTTTATGGGGAACAAAATGTATAAATAATTGACTTCAAGATTGCGCACACTATGCAATAGATTAAGTCAAAAATGACGAAGTTTAAATTATTTTACAGAGGTGATTACAAATGAAAAAGTTTTTAGTTTTATTTTTAGCAGGTTTATTAGTTATTACATTTATCGGATGTGGTGCTGAGAAAGAAGAACCAGCTACTGAACCAGATACAAATCAAGAACAACCTGTTGAAGAACCTAAGGAGGAGCCTACAGAAGAGACAGCATTAGATGGGGTTACTACACCAGAAAGTGCAGCTGATGGTACTTACACAGCAGAAGGTAAAGCTGATGATTATGGTTGGACTCCATTTGTTACTTTAGAAATTGCTGGTGGTAAAATTACAACTGTAGACTTTGACTACAAAAATGGAGATGTATTAAAATCAGAAGATGAAGAATACAACACAAGTATGGAATCTGCAGTAGGTACAAAACCAGAAACATACTTACCAGAATATGAAGCAGCTTTAGTAGAATCCCAAGATGTTACAGAAGTAGACAGCATTTCAGGAGCAACCCAATCTTACAGTGAGTTTGTTAAATTAGCACAAGAAGCATTAGGAAAAGCAGTAGAAAAATAAAATAAATTATAAGAAAAAGCCAAGTGGATGAGTTCCTTGGCTTTTTCCATTATTTTTATTAAAAAAATGCTAAAAAAGTTGATAAAACTTAAGAATTGGTATATACTAATCTTACCTTGCATTATTAGTAAAAGAATTATATTAATGAATTTAGAATAACAGCTTTTTAGATTTGGCATTGAATACACATTTTGTTCTAATGAATTTGTTTTTTTACAAGTGATAAAAGGGATTATAATTTTCGGAGGTATTAACATGAACGGAACAGTAAAATGGTTCAACGGAGACAAAGGATTTGGTTTTATCACTTCAGAAGAAGGAAATGATGTGTTTGTACATTATTCACAAATTCAAAAAGATGGTTACAAAACTTTAGCTGAAGGCGAAAGAGTTTCTTTCGACGTAGTTGAAGGCGCTAAAGGCCCACAAGCAGAAAACGTAGTAAGCCTATAATTTTGAAGCCGAAACCTGTAGAGAAATCTACAGGTTTTTTTGCGTGAACTAATGAGCCAAGCGAAAATAGAGTTTTCGTAGTACCCATATGATTGAACAGACAAACGGTTTGCCGATTTGGCTGAGAAATCATATGGATACGAAATGAAAGCTTTGCTTTCATTTGGCGAATGGCGCGACCGAGGAATCAGCTTTAGCTGATTTCGAGGTAAGATTCTCACAACGAAACCGGAAAGTAGAAAGCGGAAATTAAGCTACCCAAGGGAAGTTACCTAAGGGTGGCTTTTTTATTCAATAGGATACTCCTGCTTTAGATTCTAGCTCCTGCCAGTCATCCTGAGCGCAAACGAAGGATCTTACTTTTTCTCACCTAAAGGCGAGGAATTTTTCCGCTTTCCACCTTCCGCTTTCCGCTATATATTTTCTAGATAAATCCTACTAAATCGTGTATATTAATAAGATAAGTTACTGAAATTAGAACAAGTGAGGCGAAATGATGGAAGTGAATATAAAAGGATTAGAACTATCTACTCAAATTATGATTGAGGAATCTTTAAGGCGAGGTATTCATGTTGAAATTATAGATCAAAAAGAAAATCTCATTCGATTAGAAAAAGAAGGAAAAGTAGAATATATTCAACAGGCGACGAAGACTTCTGCAGACAGCTATATTGTTGTACTACTTATGGAGAATAAACAGGTCACAAAATTGCTCCTTAAAGAACAAAAGATGAATGTACCCCATGGTGTAGTGATTCATTCTCAAGAAGAGGCTCTACAGGCATATAATGAGTTTGAAGGGCTAGAGATTGTAGTAAAACCAAATTCCACAAACTTTGGACAAGGGGTAGTCATACTAGATGAAAATCGAAAGGTAGAAGATTTTAAAAAAGCTGTAGATTATGCTCTTGCATTAGATAGTACAGTTTTAATTGAAGAATTTTTTAAAGGTAAGGAATATCGATTTTTAGTTATTGGAGATGAATTAGCGGCAGTAGTCCACCGGGTGCCTGCAAATGTAGTCGGCGATGGAAAACACACGATTGAAGAATTAGTAGAAATAAAAAATCGAAACCCTCTTAGGGGTAAAGGATATGTGACACCTTTAGAAAAAATTCAACTAGGAGTAGTAGAAGAGGATTTTTTACTCAAACAAAATTTAACGGAAAAATCTATTTTAGATAAAGATGTGACTGTTTATTTGAGAGAAAACTCAAATGTCAGTACTGGTGGAGATACTATAGATTATACAGACGAAATGCACCCAGGCTATAAAGATATTGCTATAAAAGCTGCAAAAGCTCTAAATGCTAAGATATGTGGCATCGATATTATTCTTAAAGATTATAAAGAAGCACCCACAGAAGATAATTACTGTATTATTGAACTAAACTTCAATCCAGCTCTTCACATGCATAATTTCCCATTTGAAGGAAAGAATAGGCGTGTCGAGGAGAAGGTTTTGGATTTGTTGGGATTTTAGAAAAACAGGTGGTCTGTCGTAGGTTGCGGGCTTGTAACTCCTTACAGTCGCTACAAACCTCGCCAACCTTGACAGGGGTAATACCATTCAATTTATCTTGCCCTTGGGGCCATATAGATTGGGTATTACTCCCAGGTGGTAAGGTGGTGAGCAAAAGCTCAAAAGCTGAAAGCTGAAGGCTGAAGGCGGAAAAAACGATACTCGCCTTTAGGCGAGGTTATGACCTGAGTTGACTGTCCTAGTCATCCTGAGGAGCTCCAGCGACGAAGGATCTTTAGGAATTAAGTGGGTGTATAAATGTATGTAGAAATTGATAATTACAATTTCCACTTTCCGCCTTCCACTTTCCGCTGTTAAAAACTGTTTTAGAAGAGATAATACATGGTATAAATACCCTATGAGCATTAGAGGCTCGTGTTGGAAATACGAAAAAAGGAGGAAACGAAATGTGGAAAGAATTTAAAGAATTTGCAGTAAAGGGAAATATGATTGATTTAGCTGTGGGTGTCGTTGTCGGTGGTGCCTTTGGAAAAATAGTAACATCGTTAGTTACTGATATCATTACACCCTTAGTGGGATTATTATTAGGAAATATTGATTTATCTAATTTGTTCTTGACTTTAGGACCAGGGGACTTCCCTACGTTAGCTCTAGCAGAAAAGGCCAAAGTACCTACTTTAAAATATGGACTATTTTTAAATAATGTTATTGATTTCTTAATTATTGCCTTTTCCATCTTTATCGTTATAAAACAGCTTAATCGATTTAAACGAAAAGAAGTTGAAGAAGAAGTCGCTGTCACTACAAAGGCTTGTGATTACTGTTATAGTGAGATACATATAGATGCAACGAGATGTCCTCATTGTACATCCGAGTTGAATTAACAATAGTTAAACGATTGTTGAACGGTCGTTAAACCATAGTTAAACAATTGTTCAACTACTGTTCGACTATTGTTCAACGATTGCTCCACTATTGTTCCAAATAATAAAATATTCACCTATGAATGTGGACATACTAATATCAAATGATTTAAAGGAGATGTTAGTATGACGAAAGATAGCCAACCAGATAAAAAAAGGTAAGAAAAGAAAAGGCAAATGGGCAAACTCCAATTACTCAAGAAGCTCAAAATCACAATCCAAATGCTAAAAAACAATCTGTCGAAAATAATGATGTATAATGTCCTGAGCTGACGCTCAGGACGAAGGTTGGAAGTTGCAATCTGGGTCAAGCTTCTAGGGTCTTAAGATCCTTCGCTTCGCTCAGGATGACAGGTATATGCGCACCAGACTCCAGTATATGTACACCGAACTCCAGTATATGTACACCGAACTCCAGTATATGTACACCGAACTCCAGAGAATGTACACCGAACCTCAGAGTATGTCATCCTGAGGAGCTTGCGACGAAGGATCTTACATTTTCTCGCCTATAGGCGAGGCTTGTTTTTCTTCCACCTTCCACTTAAAATGAGGTTTTTTAATGAATATCCTATTGCCAAAAGAAATTACATATGCACTAGAAACAATCCAGCAGGCAGGCTTTGAGGCCTTTATCGTTGGTGGATGTGTTCGTGATGTTCTTATTGGGAGAGAAGTTCACGATTTTGATATTACTACTAATACATTACCCCCACAAATTCTTCAATTATTTTCTTCTTTTACAGTGCTTGAAACAGGTATAAAACATGGTACCCTTACTGTAGTCATCAATCATATGCCAATAGAAATTACGACTTATCGAATTGATGGCACCTATACAGATTATCGTCGTCCAGATGGAGTCCTTTTTACAAAGAGCTTAATGGAAGACTTAAAGCGAAGAGACTTTACCATGAATGCCCTAGCCTATAACCCCAAAACAGGTATAATCGATTATTTCAATGGTAAGGAAGATATATATAATAAAATCATTCGGACTGTAGGGAGTCCAGATGAGAGATTTACAGAAGATGGACTCAGGATCATGAGGGCATTACGTTTTTCTGCTGTATTAGGGTTTCGAATTGAGGAGGATACGAAAAAGAGCATACATACTTATAAAGATAAACTGAAATACATTTCAATAGAGCGGATTACTTCAGAGTTTTCTAAGATGATTTGTGGTCAATATGTAGAAGAAGTTCTTCTAGAATTCTGGGATGTAATAGACGTAATCATCCCTGAATTATCGATACAATCAAAGGATGATCGTGCATACAAACTTTCCGTAAAAACTCTTGTTAATACACCACCTATCTTGTATCTACGAATGGCAACTCTACTTCACAGTATAAGTAAGCAAGCGATATTGTCTTATGAAAAAGAGGAAAATATAGATAATAATCACTCTTCAGAAAAAAGTGCCTTTATAGTAAAGAAAATACTTCAAGATATGCGCTTTGATAAGGAAACCACTAATAGAGTCTATACTCTAATTTTCTATTATGATTTAGATTTAATTGAAGATAAACCCTATATAAAAAAGTGGATGAATAAACTAACGCCTAAAGTCCTAAAAGAACTATTACAACTAAGAAGGGCAAAGTCCCTCTCTCAAAATTCTAAAGATGATAAGGAATTAGGTAAAATTAGTACAATTAACTATTTGATAGATGAGATTATTGCGAGTAAAAGCTGTTATTCTATAAAAGGCTTAGCAATTAATGGACAAGATCTAATAAAAGCAGGAATCCCACAAGGTAAATTAATAGGTGAAATATTACAGAAGATTTTGGAAGAGGTTATTGAGGAAAAAGTGGATAATAACAAGAAAGACTTGCTTCATTTAGCGAAGCATATATATGGAGAAGGTGGTCAGCAAATATGCGACTTACATCGTAGTGAACAATGAATAATGAGCAATATAAGGATTTAGTAAGTCGCATATTTGTGCTGTTCCGTGTTCAATGTTCATTGTTCATTGAAGGTTTTGTATTCGGTTCTAAGTGATCGCTCATTATGTAGTTTATACGCTATAGTTCGTTTGTAGGGATCCTTCGCTTCGCTCCAGGATGACAATAGCAGGAGCTTGGGTCTTTATCTCGCCCGAAGGCGAGTAATGATTTTGCTGACCACCTGACCACCTAGACCACCTTATTTTAGCTTCAACTTCGCCAACGCATCCGCTAAAGCCGTATTAACCTCAGGCTGATCTTGATTATTCTTCTTTAGATATTTTTGTGCTTCTTTCTTTGTAATAGTCTTCTTCTCTGAATTCTTGCGCTTGTTAAAGGAACTTAATTTTTCCCTGTAGCCACATTTACAAGTAAAGATCTGACCTTCTCCTTGACCTTGTAGTGTAAGCCTTTTTTGGCACTGAGGGCATCTTGCGTTTGTGGTCTTGCTTATTCGTTTACGTGTTCCACACTCTCGGTCTATACACACTAGGACCGTGCCAAACTTATCCTTTTGTTCTAGCATGTGTTTTGCGCAGTTAGGGCACTTTTCACCAGTAATATTGTCGTGGACAAACTTACCCGTATCTGTTTTGATTTCCTGTATCATGTCTTTAGTATAAACTTTTATGTCCTCTATAAATTTCTTCTTTGCCAATTTTCCGTTTTTTATAGCATCTAATTTAAGTTCCCAAGTTCCCGTTAGGTCTGGAGATTTTAAATCTTCCGGTGCCAAATCTAAGAGCTGGCGCCCTTTACTAGTGGTAATAATATCTTTTCCCTTTTTTTCTACGTAGAATTTATGAAAGATCTTCTCAATAATATCCGCCCGAGTAGCTACTGTACCAAGGCCTCCTGTCTCGCCTAATACCTTTGCAATTTTGCTGTTTTTTTGGTCCATGTACTTTGCAGGGTTTTCCATGGCAGATAGAAGTGTTGCCTCGTTAAAAAGGGGAGGAGGTGATGTCTGACCTTGTACTTTATGAATACTCTTAATGTCAATAAAAGAATTTTCTTCTAGAGGGCGTAAAGATACCTCTTTGTTTTCTTGTAGATTCTGATCTTTAGAGTACACCTCTTTCCAACCTAATTGAATAGGATGATTTCCTGTAGCTACAAAGATTTCACCACATACTTCAAGTTCAATGAGAAGCTGTTCGTATTTGTAAGGAGGAAATAATACAGAGAGAAAGCGCTTTACAACCAAATCAAATATCTTTCTTTCAGCATCAGAAAGGCTTGACAATATTACCTTTTCTTCCGTAGGGATAATGGCATGGTGATCGCTTACTTTGCTATTGTCTACAAAGTGTTTGCTTCCTTTAATTGGCATGTGGATCTGTCTTATAAAGGAGGAATAAGATTGTACTCTTACGGCATCTAGACGCTCCGACAATGTAGAGACCATATCTGTAGTCAAATATCTAGAATCTGTTCTAGGGTAGGTTAGTACCTTGTGATTTTCATATAGTCGCTGGGCGATAGATAGGGTTTCCTTAGCAGAAAAATCAAATAATCTATTGGCATCTCTTTGTAATTCCGTTAGATCATAGAGGAGAGGTGAATAAGAAGATTTTTCCTTTGTATCTACTTTTATCACTTTTGCCTGAACTTGACCTTGAAATTTCCCTAGGAGATTTTGAAGTTTATTCTCGTCAAAGATTCGACTTTCATTTGTCTTTTGGTTTTTCCATAAAAAAGAGTTGCTGTTTGCGCTAAGCTCAACTTCCCAGTAATTCTTAGGAACAAAATCCTTTATTTCCTTTTCTCGTGTGGCGATTAAATTAAGGGTTGGAGTCTGTACCCGGCCACAGGAAAGCTGTGCGTTATATTTACACGTTAAGGCCCTTGTAGCATTTATTCCTACAATCCAATCTGCTTCTGCTCTAGCTAAGGCAGAATAATATAAATTGTCGTAATTTCTACCATCCTTTAAGTGATTAAATCCATCTTTTATGGCCTTATCTGTAACAGAGGAGATCCACAAACGTTTCATAGGCTTTTGGCAGTGTGCTTTTTCAGTAATCCACCTAGCCACCAGTTCTCCTTCTCGACCAGCATCTGTGGCTATAATGATTTCTGTAACATCCTTTCGGTTTAGTTGCTTTTTAACAGCGTGAAATTGTTTGTTGGATTTTTTTATGACGTCTAATTTAAACGGAGAAGGCATCATAGGCAAGTCTTCTATATTCCATGATTTATATTTTTCATCATATCTTTCAGGAGATGCTAATTCTACCAGATGTCCTAAGGCCCAAGTCACGATGTACTCATTTCCTTCTATAAATCCTTCACCCTTTTTATTGCATTTTAGTACTCTTGCTATATCACGACCTACAGAAGGTTTTTCTGCTAATACTAATTTTTTACTCATTGTAGTTTCCTTTCGACTTCATTCTATAGCTTAGTATACCACAATTAGATTGTTAATTATTGATGTCCTTCTGCGCTAATTGCAATTTTATCTTGATCTGAAGCAAGGAAAATGCGATTAATGGAATCATTACGAAATTTACAAGGGTAATATATTGTAAAGCATTTAATAGCCTAAAGAAGAGCAAGGAATCTCTAACAGCAAAATGAGTACAGACAAATACAAGAGCAGAAAGAATGTAAATAACATATTTTCTTTGCTTTTGTGTTATGCCGTATGTCTTAAGAATGAGTAAAATTCCGTAAAAAGTGATACAGTATTTTAGAATCCAGCCCCCTACAGTTTGAAGCATAACGTATAGCTCTCCAAAGTCAAAAAATTGATAAAAGCTCACTAGTTGGGTCTGCAGTAATTTAGGATAATTCATGGTAATTGCTCGTTCTGGAGTAAAGGTCATGAGTATGCCCATTGCGGAGACGATTTCCATCTGAATGAGATAGATGAGAGCGCTCACTACGGCTATAGTCATTTTGTTTCTCTTATCTTGTATATAGCTTAAATAAGGAAATACGATAGAAAGGTGCCCATATAATCCTAATGTCTCTAGTATGCAGATGAGAAAGCCTTTTGTAATGCCGTTTTCAAAAATAGGAAATAAAAGCTCTACTTTCTTATCTGGGGTAGTTAAGGCACCTAAATTAATTCCTGCAATTGAGATGAGGATAATTCCCACGATAGAAATGGTTATTATAGCGGATATTTTTTTATTTACTACGTACATGGCTGGCAGGACAAAAAATAGCCCGTAATACCATTTAGGTGTTTCAATGCTCATATGATTATGCATAGCATCTGCTTCTACGCCAGCGCTTTCGATTAAAATTAAAAACGACGTCAGTATAAATAACCCTATGAAAACATTTCCTAGGGTTTCCCCAAATGCTATCCGATATATTTTGACTATATTTTTTTCTTCAGAGGATTTCCAAATTTTCATAAAGTATAGTCCAATTATTAAGATAAGTATTGAAGAGACGATGACCGCTACCCAGGTGTCCCTCCAACCATCTACTAAAAATATCCTAGGATAGGTTTTTAAAGAAATAATGCTGACAGACCATATGAGAAACATCAAGTGATAAGGATTAAATCGATCCATAATTGATACCTCTTATTTAATATTGAGCTACTTATTGTGTAATTAAAATGCATCAGCTGTGCCCTAAGGAGATTATTGCCATGGTAAGCTTGAATCATACTACTATTTTTCGTTTTATCGAATAAAAAAAGAATATCTTCAAAAACTAAAAAGTGTATGGAATGAGGTGATTAGATGGATTTGAGTTTAGAAGTATTGCAACAGAAACTGAACAATAGTTCAGATGTAATCTACCGCAAGATTTATTGTCAAGACGAGTTGATTACGATAGTGGGAATAGAAAATATGATAGATGGCACAAAACTCAGTCAGTACATTATCGAGCCCTTGTTAAATTATAATAAACCAATCTCTGATGTAGAAACCTTGTGCAGGGAATCTATACTCGCTAACCCAGCGTCGGAAGTAAGTTCTATAGAAGAAGCTTTTGAGCACCTCTCTAGTGGGTGTGTACTCTTATTCTTTACTTCTTATACGGAGGTCATCCATTGCAATGTAGCTGGTTTTGCCAAAAGATCAGTAGATATTCCTACATCAGAGGCTACTGTAAAAGGGCCTCGAGAAGGCTTCTCAGAAGATATTCAAGACAATCTCTCCCTTATTCGCCGAAGATTAAAGACATCAGACATGAAGGCAGAAAAATTTAAATTAGGAAAGAAGTCTCTAACATCCTGCTATATGCTTTATATAGAAGGAACTGCACCAGCGGAAGTGGTAAAATACGTGCGAGAAAAGATTGAAGACGTTGCCATTAGTAGAGATTATATCTTTTACTCTAATAATATTGAGGAATCCCTCAAGGCGAAGGGTACGGCATTTGATACAGTAGGCTATTCTGAGAAGCCAGACATCTGTGCACAAAAGATCAGCGAAGGCCGCATCATCATGCTAGTAGATGGAAGCTCTAATGTAGCTATCGTTCCTTATTTTTTTAACGATTCCTTTCAGGTTACAGATGATTATACTATGAATAAATATATGGCAAATACCGCTAGGTTCTTGCGATTTATCTCCTTTTGGGCAGCTACATTAGCACCAGGAATCTATATTGCTTTGGTTACCCATCATTTTCGGTTAATACCAACGATCCTCTTGTTTAAACTGGCAATGTACCGCGCTGTAGTGCCTGTACCCACCATTATAGAGCTCATAATTATGATAGGATTTTTTCAGATCCTTCGAGAAGCTGCTGTGCGATTACCTCAACCTATTGGTTCTACTTTAAGTATTATCGGTGCCTTAATATTAGGAGATGCGGCAGTGGCGTCGGGCTTAGCCTCCCAAATTACCGTTGTAGTTGTAGGAATTACATCTATATGCTCTTATCTTGTGCCGAAGCTGTATATTGCAATTTTTTACTGGAATACGCTCATAGTAATTTTATCCGCCCTCTTAGGATTGCCAGGTTTCTATACAGGCTTTGTCATGCTCATTGCCCATATGGCAGATTTAAATACAGTGGGATATCCTTATGCTAATCCAATAGCAACTAGGAGCGTGCTTAAGTACCAAGATCTTATTTATAGGGGGACTTTAAATGAAATAGGGAATCCCATATTTTTTGATGAGGGGGGTGAGAACGAATGAAGAAAAGGTTATTATATATTATGCTCACCTTTTCTCTTGTTTTCAGTGGATGCTATGGCTATAAAGACATGAATAAGGTAAATTTTGTCGCCTCAGGATTAATTGACGAAGATGAATCGGGTAATGTAATCCTTTATAGTGAGGTGTTTTCTGGTGATAGAGGCAATACTACCCAAGGTGCTACAAGCAAGCGAATAGTCCTTGAAGGAAGAGGAGCTACTATAAATCAAGCGTTCTATACTATGCAAAGGTCGTCCACTTACCCCATGGCCTACGATGTAATGAAGGCCCTTATATTTACAGAGAGACTAGCGAAGCATGGTCTTACAGATCATTTAGATACGATACTTCGAAATCAAAAGCCTACAATAAAAATATTTGCCTTTATATTAGAAGGAGATCCTGTAGAATTTTTAAGTACTCGTCTTCAAGATGAACAGTTTACCGGGATATTTTTAGAAGATATGATGGTCATGCAGAAGGATCAGCAAGAGATTTTGCCCATACGCCTCAATGAGTTTTATAATGAGCGGATACAATCTGGAAGAATAAGCCTCCTTCCTACCGTTGCACTATGTCAGGAACCAGAAGAAAAGAGAATTACTACGACAGGAGCAGCTATACTAAAGGAGGATAAAATGGTGGGAAAATTAGATACTAAAGAGCTAGCAGTTTACCAGTCCATGATCAATAATATTAAAGAAAGCAATCTCACCATAGAAAATCCAGAAGATAGCGGCCATTTGATCTCACTTCTAATTTTAAAAAATAAGGCAAAACAAGATATTGAGTACGATGGAGAAAAGGTCATCTTAAAAATGCAGATAGACTTGCTCACATCTATTATGGGGATAGAAGGTAATACTAAAATAATGGATAAGGAAAAAGAAATTGTTGAGGCAGCGTCTAAGGAAGTGGAAAAGAGAGGAAAGGAGTTGTTTTATAAGTTCCAAGAACAAAATATTGACCTCTTTCACATAGGGACGGATCTTAGTCGAAAATACCCAAATGTTCATGTGCCAAATATTTTAGAAAATGCAGAAATTGAATTAGATGTGCAAGTTAGAATAGAATCTAGTCAGAATATTACAGATTTTCAGCGATAATTCATAAAATAGTGAAATACAGCGAATGGCTTTTCTCTTGCATAAAAAATACCCCTATAGTATTATTATACTAATCAGTTTATACATGAGGGCAAGCTCCTGCTTTAAGTCTTAAAGTAGGAGCCTTACTCTATAGTAATGAGTGAAAAATTAAGGATTGGTAGGTGTTAAATATGAGTACATATGAAGCGGCAAGTAAAGCCAAAAGGGCATCAATAGATTTAGCAGCATGTGATACGGATTGCAAAGATAAAGCTTTGCTTGAAATAGCAAGTGAACTCAAAAGCAGGATGAAAGATGTTTTACAGGCAAATGCAGAGGATCTGGAAAGAAGTGAAAAAGAGAACTTGCCTGCACCACTTCTAAAGAGGTTAAAATTTGATGAAAGCAAGATTATGGACGTTATTGCTGGTATTGAAAGTTTGAGAAAACTGCCAGAGCCTGTTGGAAAGACTCTTGCGTCTACTGCCTTAGATACGGATTTAGAATTATATAAAGTTAGTTGCCCTATTGGGGTTATTGGGGTTATTTTTGAATCAAGACCAGATGCGTTAGTTCAAATTTCTACTCTTTGTTTAAAAAGTGGAAATGCGGTTATCTTAAAGGGGGGGAGCGAAGCCCACAATACGAACCGAATTTTATGGGAAATCATTAAAACAGCTACAGAAAGAGCTGGTCTGCCAAAAGGATGGATTCAGCTTATTGAAACGCGAGAAGACGTGAATGCTATGTTAAAGTTAGATGACTATATTGATTTGATTATACCAAGAGGGTCCAATGAGTTCGTAAAATGGATTATGGAAAACTCCAATATCCCTGTATTAGGTCATGCAGATGGTATTTGCCACGCTTATGTAGATGAAAACGCAGATTTAGATATGGCTGTAAATGTAGTCTTAGACTCAAAGACCCAATACGTAGCCGTATGCAATGCAACAGAGACATTACTTGTCCACGCTAATATTGCTAAAAGATTTTTGCCACTTCTTAAAAAAGGGATGGAAGCAAAAAACGTAGAGCTAGTAGGGGACGAAAGAGTGCGAGAGTTTATCCCTGTAGGTGTAGCTACGGAAGAAGATTGGGAGACGGAGTATTTAGATTATAAGTTGTCTATAAAAATTGTAGACAGTTTGTTAGAAGCGATTGAACACATTAACACCTATAGTTCTGGTCATACGGAAGCTATTATTACAGAGGACAAGGAACGGGTAGAAACCTTTATGAATTTAGTAGACTCTGGTAATGTCTTTTGGAATTGCTCCACTAGATTTAGTGATGGATTCCGCTATGGATTTGGCGCAGAAGTAGGTATTAGCACCAATAAAATCCACGCTAGGGGACCTGTAGGCTTAGAAGGTCTTTTAATTTACAAATATAAGATGATTGGACATGGTAATATTGTAGGAGATTATGAAAGCCATAAAAGGACCTACAAGCATACGAAATTAGATAAAGAATTTAAGCTCTAAACAAAATAGACTATATAAAAAAAGTTATCTCATTAAAAATGAGATAACTTTTTTTAGCGGCGAGCGATCAGCTATCAGGATCGGGTATTCCTTTTGGGTCAACAATGTGCCTTCGGCACTTAAAGAGACGCACGAATCAAACATTAGCTAACTACTCAGTCATTCTTGAGCACAGCGAAGAATCTTCACCTCTAAACCGACTCAAAAGGAATACTCCAAAGCTGGTGACTAGAGACTAATGACTGAAAGTGCCAAGGGCACTTTCCTGTCATATTTCTGCCACAATCTTTGACTATAATCATCTCAAAGAAAGAAATAGAAAGGATGATTAGAGTAATCATAAACCGATATGTAAATAAGAAAATAGATGAAAAGACGTATCCAAGAACGAAAAAGGTTCTTAACAAATACGAGGAGTGATAATATGATGGGTAGAGGATTTTATGCAAATGGAGCTTGTTTTGCTGGTGGAGGCTTATGGGGCTCACTTATGATGTTAGGCTTATTTTTGCTAACAGCTGCATTGGTCATCTGGGCTGTAAAAATATTTACATCAAAGGATCATCAAATGATAGAGGAATTAAAAATGAAGTTTGTTTTAGGAGAGATTACAGAAGAAGAATATCTAAAGAAAAAAGAAGTATTAAAAAGAAAGTGAGTGGATTGGATTGAAAAAAGGAATTGTTTTATTGATTATTGTGGGTTTCTTGTTCATGGCTACAGGAATTGTGGGAAGCGTACTAATTCAAAATTCCTTAGAAGATATGGTTCAATCAACCGAAAATGAAGAATATGAAGTAAGTGGGGGTACAGGAAGAGGAAGGCAAGGTATGGGAATGCAATACTTTAGAAATAATGAAGACTGCCCCTATTATAATTAACTAAAAAGTACAAAGTTAATTAGTCGCTTACGAAAAACCTTATAAGTTGTAATGTTGGAAGTGAAAACAATTGTTTTAACATAGAACTTACAACGTACAACTTAGAACTAAAGCGCCTCATGGCGCTTTAAAAAAGGCAACCTTAAAGGTTGTCCTTTTCTAGTTATAGAGTTAAACTTAAAATTAAGATATAATCTAATACAGTGAGAGGAGCTTTTTATGTACAATGTCCTTGTGGTAGAAGATGAAAAGGAGATACAAGAGATTATTAGTAAATACCTAACTCGTGAAGGATATCATGTTTACTCTGCTGACGATGGAATCAATGCTTTAGCTATTTTTTATGATCAAAGAATAGATATCGTGATTCTAGATATTATGATGCCAGGTATAGATGGATTTGAGGTTTTAGAAGAGATCAGAAAGGTATCTCAAATTCCTATTATTATGCTGACGGCAAAGCAGGAAGAGGTAGATCGGCTTCAGGGTTTTGATCTTGGGGCAGATGACTATGTTATAAAGCCATTTAGCCCGAGGGAATTGATGAAGAGAGTTCATGTGCTTATTAAGCGGGTGTACTCCCATAAAGAGCGTGAGCATATTCTTCATATCCATCCTTTTGAATTACATGTGGACAGCCATAAATTATTTAAAGGTAAAATGGAAATACCAATTACTTCCATGGAATTTAATTTACTATATGTATTTTTTCATAATGTGGGCATGGTTTTATCTAGAGATCAACTTATTGAAAAAGCTCTCGGAAATGATTATGAGGGGTATGATAGAAGCATTGATACGTATATTAAGAGAATACGCCATAAGATAGAAGAGGATTCTAAAAATCCTCAGTATCTAAAGACTAGGTATGGTGCAGGTTATGTATTCGAAGGAAATGAACATGAGCATTAAAAAGCAATGGTTAATTACACTAATCCTCATAGCCACGATAGCAATTATCACCAATTCCGCACTTTACAGCATACTAATTGACAAATATTTTGTCCGTTATATTGGACAAAATTACGAAAAACAAATGAAAGAAATTCAAGAGTATGCTGAGTTTATTTTACACAATGAGCTCATAACTAAAAAACAAATGCAAATGGAAATGCAGAAGTATTTAGATGATCCCATAACTGAGATATCCATTTACGATTCAACCGGGCAAATCATCCTCTCTGCTAAGAAAATGGGTATGGGTAGAATGCATAGACAGATGATGGGACGAGAGAACTCAGAAGTAAGAGATGAATACAATTTAGAAGATGGCCAAAATAGTATTGGAAAACTCATTATCACTAGGCAGGGATCCATTGAGGATTCGGTTACTTCTATATTATTTAAAAAGGAATTGTTGAATACGAGCTTAATATCAGGTGGAATTGTCTTACTCATGGCCTTGGTGGTAAGTATTCTCATCAGCAGAAAAACTGCCAAGGACTTAATGAACACGGCTAATTATGCCAAGGGTTTAGATTTAAATTTAGAAGAGGAGCTTCCACTATCTCATATTACAGAGATTACAGAAATTCAAAACAGCTTGGTTCTATTAGCTACAAAACTGAGGATGAAGGAAAAGGCGAGAAAGCAAAAGCTCGACACGGTAGTTCATCAAGGAAGAACACCCTTAACTATCATGAAATCTCAATTAGAAGGGGCTGTAGATGGTATTGTGACAATGGATGAAAACCGACTAGAGAGTTTGATAAATCAGGTGGACACATTAACAGATGTAATAGGGAATCTAAAGGAGATATTTGAAATAGAACAAGCAAAAGATCCCTTAAAGATTGAAACTTTTGATCTAACAGAAGAAATCAACAAAATAATAAAGGGATTTAAACTGCAATTTGAAGACAAGGGAGTAAGATTAGCATTTCTAGGAGAGAAGGGGATTGTTGGGACTACAGATAGATACCTTCTGACTCAAGGGATCTATAATATTTTAACCAATGCTTATAAATTCACTCCTAAGGGTGGAAAAGTTCAACTAGACATAAAAAAAGTGGGAGATCGAATTGAATTAAAAATAATGGATACAGGTATTGGAATTCCTAAGGATAACCTTTTGACTGTATTTAATCCTTACGTACGTGGTTCTAATGTTGGAAAGATAACAGGTCAAGGATTAGGACTGTTCGTAGTAAAGAACAATATAGAACGAGTTGGTGGAAGAGTTGACGTTTCCTCAGTAGAAGGGAAAGGAACGACTTTTGTTGTAAATATTCCTAGTACAATACAAGACGAATAATGATTAAGCTATCTTTTTAATAGGATAGCTTTTCTTGTTTAGTCATGATTAGCATGGAGTTTAAGAAATTCTTAAGAATTATGTAGATTATTTGTAATAGTACTCTGTTAGAATAAAAGTGAAGTAGTGATGATGAAATTTTAGGGGGAAAAGTATGGATGATTTAAAGGTTTTAGTATGTGATGATGATGTAGCCATATTGGATGCTATAGAGATTTTTTTAAAACAAGAAAATTATACTGTCTTTAGGGCAACAAATGGCATAGAAGCTCTTACTATATTAGAGGAAAATGAAATTCATTTGATTATATTAGATATTATGATGCCAAAGCTCGATGGACTTTCTGCCATGATCAGAATTCGAAAGAATGAAAATGTACCTATTATTCTATTATCTGCAAAATCAGAAGATACGGATAAAATAGTAGGACTTAATATGGGTGCAGATGATTATGTGACAAAACCTTTTAATTCCTTAGAATTAATGGCTAGGGTAAAATCTCAGATGCGAAGGTATACTCGCTTAGGGAGCATTGCCCCTAAAGCTAGTGTACTTCGAACAGGAGGATTAGAACTAGATACAGAGGCAAAGGAGCTGACTGTAGATGGAGAAGCAGTTAAACTGACGGCTACGGAATACGGTATCTTAGAATACCTTATGGAAAATATGGGTAGAGTATTTTCTTCCAATCAAATTTATGAGAGAGTCTGGAACGAAATCTCCTATGGTGTGGAAAACACAGTATCTGTTCATATTCGAAGAATTCGAGAGAAAATAGAAATCAATCCAAAGGAACCAAAATATTTAAAGGTGGTGTGGGGTATTGGATACAAGATCGAAAAGCTTTAGTTTATATGGTTTACTTAAGTTTATACTTGTAATCATTATGATAGCTAGTGTATTTGTACTGCATCCAGCAGGAAGTTATTTAAGAGATTTAGGGACCGCCAAAAAGTATAGTGAATCTGATGAATTTCAAGAGAGATATAATGATTTAATACACAATATTACTGAATATTATGTAGAATTAAAATCAGAAGAGAATATTAAATCCATGGAAGAGAATTTGCGAAAAGATAAGATAAGAGATCACTACGGTGTTTTAGAGGAATCTGCTAGTACTGAGGGGATCGTTATTGATGAACCCTTTGTAAAAGAGCAGGTAGACTCAGAGATACAAAACAAATTTGATCGTCTTTATAGAATTGAGCAAAATCTTTCTAACAATGTAAATTTTCTATACTATATAGAAAATTTTAATACAGAGGAAGTTTATACGAATATAGAAGATAATAACCCTATAGAGTTTTTAAAAAATCAAACAAATTATGCGTATTTCGATCAATATCGAGCAGATAATAAAGGATATTATAATTATAATAGCAATATCATGGAGATGTTAAAGGGAACAGATTACAAAGTTCATACTGCTGTTTATAAATCCCTTCGTATGGGAGATGAATTCTTTGTTGAAGGTACAGAATTTAATAGGAATTTGAGTATTTATCCAAAAGTGAGATCCATATTTATTGCTGCTGTAATTACTTTTATTCTAAGCCTAGGAATCCTAGTGCGAATTATAGGGAGAAATAGCAATGGAAATATAATTCCTAGAAAATCTATGAAGATATACAATGAAATACAAATTATAATAGCGCTGTTTGCTATTGTAATTTTGAGATCTTCCGTAGAGTTTATATTTGCCACGGGCTTAGGAGATATTTTTACACGTGATTATAGAAGCGAAGTTTTATTAGCCTCATATATGAATGTGTTTTTATTGCTAGGTTTATCGTTTCTAAGGCAGCTAAAGAACAAAAGCTTATTGACCAATACGATAAGTCATAATTTGTTTAAAGTATGTTTTCGAACGAAGTTCTTCATAGGAATTTTAATATCTTTCATAATATATGTAATAGCTAATGGCATTATTGTAATCCTCATGTTTGCAAGCGGCAATGGTATTATTAGTCTTGCAGCCTTTTTAGGGTTTGTAGCTTTTAATATATACGCCTTTTTATATGTACAAAAAACCCTTAGTTCACTAGAAAAGATTATGAGTATAACAAAAGAATACGCATATGGTAATTATACAGAAAAATACAATGAAGAAGATATCGTCGTTCCTTTTAGAGGTTTTTATGGAGACATCGTGAGAATCAAAGATGGAATGAAAGAGGCTGTAAATAATGCCATAAAAGGAGAGCGGCTAAAGACAGAGCTCATTACTAATGTATCTCACGACTTAAAGACACCTCTTACATCTATTATCAATTATGTGGACCTTTTGAAGCGGGAAGATTTGCAAGGTGAAAATACAAGGGAATACGTAAGTATACTAGAGGAAAAGTCAAATCGACTAAAACAATTAATTGATGATTTATTAGAGGCGAGCAAGGCATCAAGTGGCAATTTAAATGTAGAATTGCAAACTTTAGATCTTAATGAACTAGTACAACAATCCATTGGAGAATACGAGGAAAAATTGCAGGAGAAGAATATCGAAATCAGAGCAAATGCCATCGTAGAAGATATACTTATACAAGCAGATGGCAAGCATATGTGGCGAATAGCAGAAAACTTATTTACTAATGTTATTAAATACACCATGCCCTATACGAGAGTGTATATTGAAACAGATGTAGAAGATGGCTATGGAAGAATTATCATGAAAAACGTATCTGCTCAAGCCTTAGATATAAGTCCAGAAGAACTAACACAAAGATTTGTGCGAGGTGAGGAATCTAGGACTACAGAAGGTTCAGGACTGGGATTGTCTATAGCACAAAGTTTAACTGCTATTCAAGGAGGCAAATTTAGCATCAATATAGACGGGGATTTGTTTAAAGTAACAATAGAGATGCCCCTGAGTCAGTCATCCTGAGCGTCAGCGAAGGATCTCTACAAATGAACGACGAAGAGCAAGTAATAGATAATTAAAATGAAACTTCTTGTATTAGACCCCAACTATTCTGATATTTATACCTGTTAATATTATTTTGAGAAATCCTTCGTTGCAAGCTCCTTCAGATGAAAAATGCAGTAGCATAATTAATAAGCATCTTAAAATATGTATATCATAATAAAGAATCATATAATATAATAAAGGTATTCAATATTATGAAAAGGTGTGATAAATGATGTGGACTCGTGCAGAATTAAAAACGAGAGCGAAAAGCGTGTTAAAAGTTACCTACTGGAAATCTTTCTTAGTCAGTATTATTTTAGCTATTGTAGGAGGCTCTGGCGGTGGTTCGTCTTCCATGAGAGCGCGGATGGGAAATGAGACTGGTGCGAATTTTTTAGACGAGTATAATTACAGTAGTGGTGATTTCAATGGTTTCGGCAATGAGATCCCTTTCGACTCCATTATGGATGGGGAGATGTTAGCATATCTCTTAGCTGTCTTTGGTATCATTGCTCTAATTGCTCTCCTTGTAGGAATTGCTTTACGTATTTTTCTAGGGTATCCTTTAGAAATGGGTGGGCGAAAGTTCTTTGTGCAATCTTCTAGATACGGCGCAGATTTAAACTATTTAGGATACGGATTTACGAAGGGCAACTATTTAAATATTGTAAAGACCATGTTCTTTCGAGATCTTTATATCTTCTTCTGGAGTTTATTGCTAATTATACCAGGTATTATAAAATCTTACTCCTATAGTATGGTACCTTATATTTTAGCAGATAATCCTCAAATGGAAACGGATGTAGCCATTCAGATGAGCATGAACATGACAAAAGGACATAAGTTTAATATGTGGGTCTTGGATCTGTCTTTTATTGGATGGTATATACTAGGAATGATTGCACTAGGAATAGGAATTCTATTCGTACTCCCTTACGAAAACGCTACAAAAGCAGAACTTTACATAGAACTTAGAAAAGAAGCCATTGAATCAGGACTGATATCGGCGCACGATTTAGTGGAAAGCTGAATGCTGAAAGCGGAAAGGTACAATCTCGCCTAGAGGCGAGAAAAAGTAAGATCCTTCGGCTAAAGCCTCAGGATGACAATGCAGCAGCTATGGTGAAAGGATACCTTCGACACAAAACGGTATCTTTGACACAACAGGATCCCAAAGCTAGCTTAGGATCCTGTTTTAGTCATCCTGAGCGACAGCGAAGGATCTTAGACCCCAGAGCCTACCCAAGCTCTCACCTCTAACTCTCACTTCCAACTTCTCATTTCCTGGCGCACTCTCCGCTTTGTCCTTTTAGGATTTCAATGCCATGACCTAGAGCTGGTAAGATTATATCTAAAGCTTCATTTACGGCTTTTGGACTTCCTGGCATATTGATGATTAATGTCTTACCTCGAATGCCCGCAGCAGCTCTTGACAGCATAGCTCGGTTTGTGATTTTCATGCTTTCTGCTCTTATTGCTTCGGGGATGCCTGGCGTTTCTCTTTCAATAATATCTTTTGTAGCCTCTGGCGTAATATCTCGTGGAGAGAAACCGGTGCCACCTGTTGTGAGAACTAAATCTAAATGTAGTTCATCTGCCATTCGAATCAATGCACTACTAATGACTTCTCTTTCATCGGGAAGGACTAGGTATTCAACTACTTCTCCATCTATTTCAGCTACTCTTTCCTGTATGACTTTACCGCTTTTATCTTCTCTTTCCCCTTTGTGACCTTTATCGCTGGCAGTTAAGATTCCAACCTTTATCATTAGAAACACTCCTTTGCGTATTTTAACTGTATTGTAACATAAAGAAGTGTCGCTTGCCATGGCCTTACACGAATAATCGTTAAATAATTATTAAACTATCGTTCATATACTTGACATCCTTGTCTACGTGAATTAAACTATAAATATAATAACTCCGAGTTGCTCAACCTAAGGGATACTATGGTTGATTGACCGTGGGTAAGTTTGGAAACGACCTTGCCTTCCGAATGACCGAGAGAAATGAAAGGTATTTCTTGAGGATTTGAAAAGGAGAAGATATTGTTATGATTAATTTTTGTACTCTTTTTTACATATTAATTCATATCCTTTTCTTCTATTCCTTTGTGAAAAATCTCTGGTTCTTTATGCAAATTGTAAACAATTACAACAAGCAATCTGTATATTTTAATTAAGTATGTAAAAGTAAGGCAAAACAAAATACAGGAGAAATCCTTAAATGGATGTGAAAAAATGAAGGATCGATTTAATAGAGAAATAAAATATTTGAGAATTTCAATTACAGAAAAATGCAATTTAAAGTGTATTTATTGCTCTCCTTCAGAGGGAGAACAATGTGCAGAGGAACGAGAAAAACACCTTACAGCAGAGGAAATTGAATCAGTAGTCCGCTCTATGGCTCAAATTGGAATTTCAAAGGTCCGAATTACAGGAGGAGAGCCACTCATTCGAAAAGATGCATGCGAAATCATTGAAAGAATTGCTAAAATTTCAGGTATTGAAGATATTTCATTGACTACCAATGGCGTTATGTTAAATAAGATGGCAGAAACCTTAAAGAAAGCTGGTTTGACTCGGTTAAACATAAGCTTGGACTCCTTAAAAGAAGACAAGTTTTCTTATATAACTGGAGGGGGTAAATTAAAAGATACTCTAGCTGGTATCGAAAAATCTTTGGCCATAGGTTTGCAACCTGTAAAAATCAATACTGTTCTAGTAAAGGGAGTAAATGACGATGAAATCGATTCTTTTATAGAGTTGACAAAGGATATGCCCTTACAAGTTCGATTTATAGAGCTTATGCCTATTGGACCTTTTGGAGAGGCTAATTCAGATAAAATTATTCCAAATGAAGAAATCATCGAAGCTCGCCCTCAATTGGTATTTGATTATAAAAGCAATAAAGGTCAACCTGCTACCTATTATACAATAGATGGTTACAAGGGAAAGGTCGGATTTATTAGCCCTATGAGCCATAAATTTTGTTCAACTTGTAATAGGATCCGATTAACTAGCGATGGTAAGCTAAAACCTTGTTTGGGAAATAATGGAGAAATTGATTTAATAGAGACGATTCGAAAATATCCTGATAAACTAGATCATTTAATACAAGATACAATTTATAACAAGCCACAGGGACATAATTTTGGAAAGGACTTCTCATCTGTGAGAAGTATGAATAAAATTGGAGGATAGCTATGAGTCTTACACATATAGACGAAAAAGGAAATGCAAAGATGGTAGATGTTTCGGAAAAACAAATGACTAAAAGAGAAGCCATCGCCGTAGGTAAAATATCAATGAAATTAGAGACTTTGGATATGATTATAGAAGGGAACACCCCAAAAGGTGATGTACTAGCTACTGCTCGAATAGCAGGCATTATGGGGGCAAAGAAAACCTATGAATTAATCCCCATGTGTCACAATATTCCTATAGATTCTGTCAAAGTTGAATTAAAACCAAATAGAGCGGAAAAAGCCATAGAAATTACGGCTATAGCAAAATGCACCTATAAAACGGGAATTGAAGTAGAAGCATTAACTGCTGTTTCCATTGCAGCATTAACCATATATGATATGTGTAAAGCTGTAGATCGGGGAATGGTAATAGGTGATATTACACTGGTGAAAAAGACTGGTGGGAAGTCGGGAACGTTTGAGAAATAGGTGGTCAGGTGGTCAGCAAAACCACATTTCGCCTAAAGGCGAAGTAATGTAGAGAATGATGCTCTTACCGTTGTGGTTGATGAATATTTACTAACAATTGTTTAGCTATGGTTTAACGATCGTTCAACAATGGTTCAACTATTGTTAAAAGAAGGACCCTGCTATATGGACATGAAATAAAAATCAAATTGGAGGTAAGGCATGGCTAAAGTAACTGCTATTAATATAAGTGAAAAAAAAGGTGTTATAAAGACACCTATACCTGAAGGCGTTTTTATTGAAGATTTTGGTTTAAAGGACGATGCCCATGGTGGAAAATGGCATAGACAAGTAAGTCTATTAGCCCAAGAGAGTATAGATAAGATGATTGCACTAGGTGTAGAAAATCTTGACGCTGGTAAATTTGCTGAGAACTTGACTACTGAAGGTTTAGAATTACATACTTTACCCGTTGGTACAAAATTACAAATAAACGATGTGCTTATGGAAGTCACTCAAATAGGAAAAGAATGCCATACTGGTTGCGCTATAAAGCAACAAGTAGGAAAATGCATTATGCCTACAGAAGGGATTTTTACGAAAGTGTTAAAAGGTGGCGTTATTCGACCTGGAGATGAAATTGTAGTAACTAAGGTGGTAAGGTAGTCAGGTGGTAAGGTGGTCAGCAAAATCTTAACTCGCCTAGAGGCGAGAAAAGGACCCTAGCCCCTGCCTCAGTCATCCTGAGCGAAGCGAAGGATCTCTACCAACTAAGTATTAAGATAATCTATTATAATAGGCAGAGTAAAGAAAATGTGCCTCGGCACTAAAAAAGGCTATAGCTACCATCGGTAGCTATAGCCTTTCCACTTTCCGCTTTATACTACACTCTTAATCTCATATCAATAGTATCCAGTCCACGGTGTATTCCTTCAAATATAAATCCTAATGCAGACCAAACAGGCATAAAGGATAGGGTAATCAATCCATAAAAGGATCCCCAATCCGTGTAATTCCACGGACATGCGCCTAGTAAAACCTTAAGTATACCTCCAGTTAAAAACTCTACTGTGTATATGAGGATCATATAAATCAGACCTCTAAACATAGGGTTTATTCTTTTCATTTTATGGTGGATTGGTTCAAAGAATACAGCCAAACCATAGATAAAAAACATCCAAACTGAAGTTTTCGCCTCCATTGTATAATTATTGTTTAGTAAAGACTCTAATCCTGTCCAAAAAATCTCTAAGCATATACCAATTAGGCCGTAAATAATATATCTGTGTATAAACATATTTTTTTCCATATCTTTATTATTGTTCTAAGAAATCAAGCTATACTTATAAACTTTTGGTAAATAAAATACCAAATTTAACAAGCAAATTTAATATAAAAACAGGAAACAATAAGAGCATGGAGGTGCTTTTATTGTGAGAGATCATCAAATACAATGGAACTGTATTCGCAAACTAAATAGACTAAGAGGGCTTGATCAATTAATTGCAACCATTGGTTTTGGAGTTGCTCCGACAATACAATCCATTAAGCCGTCTTCTTTATTGACTCTAAATTCGCGTCAAAATCTGTTAGATTTATGGATGGAGAATCAGGATGATATAGCCGATTTTTTTGGGTTGCAGGTCTTTTGCCTTAGAGAAGGTACTAGTAGCTCAACTTTTTTATTTTATAAGGAGGAGAATTTGAAAAGTCATTTACAAAGAAATGATATTAGACAAATTCTCACAAGTAAAGGTTATACTGGAGATCTAAATAGCCAGCTAGAGAAATTAAAAGAAAATTATATAAAAGAATTTCCTCATGAAATTGGACTTTTTTTAGGAATCCCCTCTGAAGATGTAAGGGGCTTTGTTTTAAATGGCGGAAAAAACTATTTATTAAATGGATATTGGAAAGTGTATAATGATGTAAATTATGCTATTCAGATATTTCAAGAATATGATGATGCTAGAGTTCATACATTAGATACGATACTAAGCTATATCAGCTAAAAATTATCTTATATTTTGTAATAGAAAAATTAATCTAGTGTATTAGGAAAGTTTTACTTTTGAATTTAACTATTATATAAGCCATCTTTATGTGTAGTTGAATCTTTGACCTGTGAGACTCGACCCTAGCACTGATAGCTTGCAGCTGATTGCTGATGGCTAAAGTGCCAAAGGCACTTTCTTGCATTAACGCTCTATCTCGTTCATCATTGTAATCTAAAAGGTTTTAATTAGAACTTACAACGTAAGACTTAGAACTAAAGTGTTGTAGATGCTTTATGAAAGCTTAATGTAATATTTACAATATATTCATAACTTTTTCCATAATATGTGATAAAATTAAAGACATATATAAAGAAAAACAGGTGTAATTTATGTTGAATATTGGAATATTGGCCACAGTACTTAGTCCTTACCTAAGTGTGGTGCCTCCTATTATAATGGCTTTTTTAATATATAAAAAGAAAATACCCATTATCCTACATCCTATCAATGTAGGTTTGTTTTTACTCTTTATTTGGTCTATTATATCAGGAATAGCCAATAAATCGCTTTTATCAGCGCTAGCATCATTTCTTTTATTGTTATATATAAGCTTAAATATTTATTTACAGGATTATTTGAAAAATCAGGAGACGATTGATAAATTTTTGCATAAGGTTTGGACTTGTTCTTTTATGGCAGGTATTTTAGGTTTAATTGAAAAACTAGCTTCCTATTTTGTAGATATGACCTGGACATCTGATCTATATTTTAAAGGACCTTATAAACCTACTGTAGAAAATTATAGAATTTATAGCACTTTTGGAAATCCCAATATTGCCGGAGCTTGGTTTGCAGCTATGGTGTTATTGGCATTTTACTTGTATGGACGAAAAAAAGAAGACAAAAAAGGATGGTATTTGCTTAGTATGGGGGTCTTTGCCCTAGCTTTAATAGCAACAGGTTCTAGGGGGGCTACTGTAGGTTTACTACTTGGAATACTAGTATATGGACTGTGTAATAAGAATAAAGTTGCGAGGATTACATTAATAGCCATCTTTGTTGCAGTTCTTGTCTTCGCACTATTGTCTCCAGAAATCAATCATCCAGCCAAGAGCAGAAATATTATATGGGAAAAATCCATACATTTGTTTTTAGATAAACCTATTACTGGTTGGGGAACTTTTGGAATATGGCAGAATATAAAGAAGACTCATGCTCATAATATATGGATAAGTATGCTTGCTTTATACGGCGCTGTAGGTTTAACATTATATTTATGGGTGAAAAGTTACATTATTAGATTATTGTTTTTACTCGGCAAAAATAATAATCCTGCGTTTCCTTTATTGGCTTCCATTCAAGGGATGATTGTGGGACATGGCATTGTGGATTTTATTATTATGGCTCCTCAAGGGGGAATTCTCTTCTTTGTGTGTTCGTCTATTATTTTAAGTCTAGCAAAACAATACCAGACTCAAACATATCCGGAGCTCGTATTTAAAGAAATAGGATATATAAATAGAAAAGCTTAAGTTCTAAGTTCTGTTTGAATTTAGAACTTTTTTATTTAAGGATAAAAATAGAAATAAATGCATTTAATATAATATGTGTACAAGTTATGCACAAATTTGTTTAAAAGCTTAACAACTTGTGGATAATTAAAATTACCTTGTTAGTAAATCGACTAGTATACATAAATAGAATAGATATTCTATGAAAATAAAGGCAATTAATCATTGTGTATATGTTGATAACTTGGTGATATGTTGATAACTTTTTGTATTTTCCTTAATTTGACAAGAATTTTCGTAATAAAAAATCTAAAGTTCGACATAATAATAGTATGTAATAAATAAAATATAAAGTTCAATTAGATAGAGAAGGTGAAGATATGTCAAAACCAAAGAAAACACTAGTACCTGAAGCAAGAGCAGCCATGACAAAATTCAAATTAGAATGTGCTGAAGAAATTGGACATTTACAGTACTGCAAAGAAAACAATGATCATTATAAGGGAGACTTACCAGCAAAACAAAACGGAATGGAAGGCGGTCCTATTGGTGGACAAATGGTCAAGAGAATGATTGAAGCGGAAAGACAAAGATTTGAAAATACAATCGAATAAGCAGAAAGCGGAAAGCTGAATGTTGAAAGGAAAACAACAAGGTAATAGCCAGAGCGTAAATATCGCCTTTGGCTATTTATTTGATTTATAAAATTTTTATTCTGATGTTTTAAGAATGGCATAGTTTAGGAGCTAAGCTTAGCATAAAAATACCTACTAATCATTAATTTTTGATACCAATGCTACCGTAGATAGCAAAAATACGGATGGCCAACGCTGGCCGCTGATGGCTATCATCTTGAGAGGAATACTTAAAAGTATTTTACTTACAACTTAGAACGTAGAATTTACAACTCTTTTACCTGACATTTCTTACAGGTTCCATATAATTCTAGCTTGTGGTCTTCTAGATTAAATTCTTTTTCTTTAGATAATTGTTGTAGGGTCTCCATTGGGCAGAAGTCGATTGTCTCTGTTTTTCCACAATTTTTACAGATAAGATGGTGGTGGTGACCTATATGGCTGCAATTGAGTTTGTATAAAGAGGTACCCTCATCAATCACCTTGTATATTAAATTTAAGTTTTCTAGTATTTCTAAATTTCTATAGATTGTTGAAATATTAGTTTTGCCATAGAGTGCTTTCGTTCTCATAAATAGGGTCTCTATAGAAATTAAACTTGTATTATTTTCAATCAATACCTGGATAATAGATTTTCTTTGAGGGGTTATTTTATAATCACTTTTTCTTAATACTTTAAGGATATCTTCATAATTCATATAAATCCTCCTAAGAAGGAATAATTAGCTTTTATTATAAGATTTTTGCTTACTTTATAATATCATATTATAAAGAAAAATACACTTAAGAAAGCAAATGAAAAAGCAATTAAGTAAAGCCTATTCTACTTAATTGCTTTTAAGTACAAAAATCCTAGTCCGTATACTATCTCTAGTAACGAAATGACCCAAAAGGAATGCAATACGCTGATGACTGACGACTGATAGCTAAATTGCTTTACGCTATTGTAGAAAAATTCTTTTTTGGATCTTTTCCGTTATATACATCATCCTCAAATATTGGCAATTCAATATAGAAAGTTGTTCCTTCTCCTAATTTACTGTCTACATTTATTTGGCCACCACTTTCACTTATGATTTTAAAACAGTTAGCTAATCCTAAGCCAGTACCACATTGTTTTGTGGTAAAGAAAGGTGTACCCAGTTTTTTAATATTTTCTTTTGAAATACCACAACCATTATCCTTTACTGAAATTTCCATAAAATGACCCTTTACTTTAGTGGATATAATTAAGAGCGCATTTTCTACATTTGTCATAGCCTCTACTCCATTCTTAGCTAAATTAATAATAACGTGTTTAATGAGATTGTCATCTGCTAAAATCTCCATATCACCTTTGCAAAGGTCTAGTTTTAGTAGGGTATTATCCAAAAATGAAGGACTTTTTATTATGTAAAGAACAGATTCGATTAATTCATTTATGGAGAGGATATCTAAAATTGCCTCTGAAGGTCGTGATAATTCTAAGTATTTTGATACCAAAGCATTCATGTCATTAGCTATAGTCTCAATTTTTGATGCATAGTTTTTTATGGTCATATCTTCTGAATTAAGAGTAAGAAGATCGCAGTAGCCTTTAATAGAAGCTAAATAATTTTTTGTTTCGTGGACAATACCATTTCCCATTTGACCGATTAATGCCAACCTCTCTTGCTGCTGGATCTTTTCTTGTTCTCTAATCATATCAGTGATATCGCTAGCGATGGACACATAACCAACAATATTATCATATGCATCTTTGATTTCTTTATATTGACTTATTATGGTTTTTTTCTTTCCGCTAGGAGTGATTAAAGTGTATCGGGCATTTTGATGCCTAATACCATCATATTTTAAGTAGTCTTCATTGTTGCGCTTAAGATCTAGCATCTTATTGTATTCATAAACACTAAGGCCTATTATCGAATTTGAATCTAGTTCCACACATTGCTCATTGCTTTTGTTTGCATATATAATGGTGTGATTTTCGTCAAAGAGTATTATCATAGAAGCTATTGAATTAAAAATCATCTCTGTCTGAAGGTGCAGTGTATTTAGTTTTTGTTCTGCTCTAGTATCTGTAAGAGCAATGAGGGTACTGTTTTCATTTTCAAATTTCTTTAATTGAGTAATAATATGATGGCCTTTTAACGTTTTTAATTCAAATACCTCATATTGTTCTGATTGTAGCTCTGCTTCAAAAGCGGTGTAGAATTCACTTATTGTCATCTGATATAAGTCAGAGGGAGTACATTCTAATAAATCTAAAAGGTATTGATTTGCATAAGTAATACCTTTGTTTGGTTTAAATTCCATTACGCCTAAAGGTAAGCTATTTAAGGTTTTATTTAACTGTTCTTTAGAACGTCCTAATGCTTTATAAGGAAGTATAATAGCTTGTAGATAAACACCTTGTAATAAGGCAAAGTAGGCACCTAATTTAAAGAGATAACCTAAAATAATTAAAAATTTTAACTGCACATTTATGTTCAAGAGTAAAGGACAAATTGCGGCACCGATGAAACAAAATATAGCTCTAATCACATGTCTGTCTTTTGTAAAATCGTACTTAGAACCTCTTATTATTTGTCCCAAAATTATTATGTACACAAGCATGGTAGAAAAAAGTATCAAACTTATTTCACCTTGATAAACCCATTTGGCATATGGACGTAGGTAACTGCGGCCAAAGTGAATGAATAATATAATGGCCATAATAATTGAAACTGTTTTTATTAGGAGAAAAGTCTTAGTATGTTTTTTATTTGTTCCATGTACCATTGCAGAATGAACAATGATAATAGCCTCGACAATCCGAGCAGTGAGCCAATAGGGAGTATGCATTTCAAAGAGAGAGAGGGTCCTGTCCTTGTATACGTTTATAAACTCAGCAATATGAAATAGACTCAGTACAGTTACAGTTAATAAGCCAAATCCTATGACACGGTACATGGGTGAAAGGTCTTCAAAATCTATAGCGACCCAAATAACACTAAAAATGCAGATAGTGATCATAGTATAAATAATCTCAAATCCAATATGTAAAGTTGCGGAGGAATTAGGCCAGATGAAAGTAGATAAAGCTAAAGAGGCAATAAAAAAATTGAAATATAGTATAAAAAAATGATTTATCGGTTGACCATCTAAAACTGTAGGAATTAATACTCTTTTATTATTACATGCCATATTAAATCACCTTCAATTATTTCTATAGTGGTACTGTCTAATTTTAACATTTTGTAAACAGCTTGTCTACAAATAAATATCGACTTATTTACATGATATAAACAAAGAACCAACTATTATCCCCTAAAATCTACACAATATGCACAAGTTATCAACAGAATATAATACAATAAATTGAAAATCTAATGGAAAATGGGTAATACAGATGATTTATCAATAAAAATATGTTATTAACAGGAATTACGACAATATCCACCAATATTTTAAAGTTATCCACAAACTTTAAACAATTTCTAAACTAGAAATAGAATCTTCTACAAAAATAAAAAAGATTCCTTAATCTAAGGAATCTTTTGAAAGGTGTTGTTACTTAATTTTCGATGATTTCTCCACCTGTGGATACGGTTGTAACACTCCATGGAATCATCTTTCCACAATCTTGTAAAGCTTTTATTGTAGCATTAGCAATACCAGTACAACAAGGAACTTGCATTTTTAGTACTTTTACGCTTTTGATATCATTATGGGCTAAAATTTCTGTAAGTTTTTCGCTATAATCGCCACTATCTAATTTTGGACATCCAATAATGGTGATCTTGTCTTTCATAAAGTCATTATGAATATTAGCATAAGCAAAAGCGGTACAATCAGCTGCAATGAGCAGATGAGCATCTTTAAAATAAGGCGCATCAGGTCTCACTAATTTGATTTGGCATGGCCACTGACCAAGCTGTGATTGAATTTGTGGTGTCTCTTGGCTTTGTGTAGTAGGTACTTCCTTACGCTCAATTTTGCTAGCCATGCTTCCAGGACAACCTGTTGGCACGCTGGATTTTTCTGCGGCTCTTTTAGCCATATTTATTTTTACCGCTTCTTCGTCGTAGGCAGCTACTTCTTTTTTTTCAATGGTAATTGCATCTGTTGGGCAAGCAGGAAGACAATCGCCAAATCCATCACAGTAAGATTCAGAGATCAACTTAGCTTTTCCGTCAACCATTTTCAGTGCACCTTCGTGACAGGCGTTTACACATAGTCCACAGCCATTGCATTTTTCTTCATCTATAATAATAATATCTCTAATCATATATACTCCTCCGAATAATTTTTTTGATTTCTATAACTATATTCTAAATGAATTCTTATAAATAGTAGGTAACTATAGTTACAAATAATCTTTTTAATTATTCTATCAAAAGTAGAAATATATATAAAGAGCTTTTATGCTAGTTTGAAGATAAATACTTAGCCTTTAAAGCATTGTGCTCTGTTAAAGTTTTAGAATAATACGTCTTACCGTCACCATATATATCGGATAAAAAATAGAAGTAACTGTGTTCTTTGGGAAAAAGGCAAGCTTCAATAGACTTATGTCCAGGATTGTTACCCGGGCCTATAGGAATCCCTGTAATCTGATAAGTATTATAGGGAGAGTCTACGCGAATATCATTATGAGTGTATACTTCCTTGTGTACACCTAAAGCCATTTCAAGTGTAGCGCAGCTTTCTAATCTCATATTGTTTTTTAGTCGATTATGAAAGACACCTGCAATAAGTGGGCGATCTTCGTCCCACTTAGCCTCATATTCAACAATAGAAGCCAAAGTGAGTATTTCATGTACAGAAGAGTTTTGAGCATCTATATGATCTGAATAAGGTAAAATCATTTGCTCCATTCTTTGAATTAGTTTTAATGCAATATCTTGAGGAGGAGTATTCTTATCTTTTATATAATAAGTATCCGGAAATAAGTATCCATTTAGTGGATAGGATATACCAGGATTTTTAATCTCTTCCGTTATAAAATCAAATTCATTAATAATTTGGTCTATAAAGTCAGGTTCGTTCCATGCTTGAATAATCTGTTCCTTCGTAAAGTCTGTATGATGAGATAAGATCTCTGCCATTTCTACTAATGTTTTGCCCTCTGGAAAAGTTACTTTAATATCTCTTTGATCAGAATCTCCAATTGACAATTTGTGTGCAATGTTTTTAGCATTCATAGTAGTTTTTAGATTGTAATTGCCTGCTTTAAAATTATCTATATGATTTAATCGAAGGTGGAGTTTAAAGGCCAACACACTTCGAATATAATCTTGCTCTTTTAGATTGCGCGCAATTTTATCCATATTTGTTCCAGATTTTACTTCAAAGAAAGAATCCCCTACTGCATGATTAGTAGGGGAGAGGAGAAAAACATAGGTAAGCACTAACAGCTCAATAAACAAGAGAATAGCAATAATAAATAATATTCTTTTTCTTAAAATCATCTTCTCGCACCCCATTATTACTCCTATTATCTCTATAACAACATGGAAATATACCAGTTGAGAAGAAAAAACATAATAGCGGAAAGCTGAATGTGGAAAGCGGAACTTTTTAAATAATTAAACAGATGCAATGAAGAATTGTTCAACTATCGTTTAACTACCGTCACCCATTGTTCGGCCATTGCTCACATAAGTTGACCATTTCAATTGCCGTAGTAGCGGCATCATAGCCTTTGTTTCCTGACTTTGTACCTGCTCTTTCTATGGCTTGCTCAATATTTTCTGTTGTTAGGATGCCAAAAATAATGGGTAAGCCTAATTCTAGAGACGTATGAGCAATTCCCTTTGTAGCCTCACCTGCAACTAAATCGTAGTGAGAAGTGGACCCCCTAATGACCGCACCTAAACAAATCACTGCATCGTATTTTTTTGTTGCAGCCATTTTTTTAGCTACTAAAGGGATTTCAAAGGCGCCAGGCACCCATGCAATCTCAATTTCATCCTCTTGTACACCATGCCTTTTTAATCCGTCTATAGCTCCTGAGAGCAATTTGCTTCCGATAAATTCATTAAATCGACCCACGATAATACCATACTTTTTTCCTTTTGAAATCAATTTTCCTTCATATACTTTCATTTTTCATTCCTCCTATTTTAATAATGGGTAATATGGCCCATTTTTTCTTGTTTTGTCATGAGATAAGCTTCGTTCTTGATATTTGCTTCTATTTGTATCGGCACTCTTTCTACGATGTCCATACCGTACAAAGAGAGGTCGTAAATCTTTTGTGGATTATTAGTCATAAGCTTTATTTTCTTAATGCCTAAGTCTTGTAGAATTTGAGCGCCAACCTGATAGTCTCTCAAATCTTCAGGAAATCCTAGTGCAAGATTTGCTTCAATGGTGTCCATACCTTGATCTTGCAGAGTATAAGCTTTAATTTTATTTACAAGTCCGATCCCTCTACCTTCTTGATTCAAATATAAGAGTACTCCACGACCTTCTTTTTCTATATTTTTAATAGCTTGCTCTAATTGCTGACCACAATCACATTTTAATGAATGAAAAACATCCCCTGTTAAGCATTGAGAATGAACTCGTACAAGTACAGGTTTGCTATTAGAAATATCTCCTTTGATTAAAGCTACATGTTCTAAATTTGAGTGTTTTTCTCTAAAAGCGACGATTTCAAATTCCCCGTATTTTGTAGGCATCTGAGCTCTAGCACAGTTTTCAACGATCTTTTCTTGTTTTTTTTTATACTCTATTAAGTCTGCAATCGTAATAATCTTTAAGTTGTGAATCTTTACGTACTCCATTAATTCAGGAACTCTTGCCATAGTTCCATCATCGTTCATGATTTCGCAGATTACACCAGCAGGATAAAGTCCAGCTAATTCAGCTAAATCTACAGCTGCCTCTGTATGACCATCTCTCTTTAGAACTCCTCCATCTACCGCTGCTAAAGGAAATACATGTCCTGGGCTAGTGAAGCTTTGATTGCTAGCATCTGATTGTGTTAGCTTTATAATGGTTTTCGATCTTTCATAAGCAGAAATTCCTGTAGCGACCTCTTTAGCGTCTACTGAAACAGTAAAGGCAGTACATTTTGGGTCTGTATTGATATGTGACATTTGAGGAATTTTCAATTCTTCTAATCTTTGTTTTTTCATAGGAGTGCAAATAAGGCCTCTGCCGTATTTTGCCATGAAGTTAATGCTTTCTGGAGTTGCTTTCTCAGCAGCGACATATAAATCCCCTTCATTTTCTCGACCTTCGTCGTCGACGATTACGATGACTTTACCCTCTTTGATATCTTCTAATGATTCTTCAATAGTGTTAAATTTGTACAATCTATACAACTCCTTTTTTCTTCTTTGTTTTTATTATCTAGTCTTTTCTTGCTTATTGAAGTACATGGCGGAAAGCTGAAAGCGGAAACTCGTCTCCGAGCCAGAGCAATGACCCAAACTCCTGCGTTGTCATCCTGAGCGCCAGTGAAGGATCTTTGGACCCGCGAAGCTTAGCCCTAAAGTGCTGATAGCTGAATGCTGGTGGCTGGTCGCTAATTGCCGGCATCAAATAAATCCATTGCTTGCTAGGAAATCCATATTTATAGTGCTATCGTTGCTGTATCTTGTAAGCTTTTCCACGTATTTTCCTATTACATCACATTCAAGATTTACTTCATCACCTATTCTTTTCCTTAGAAGGATAGTCTTTTCTTTTGTATGGGGGATGATGGACACTTTAAATACTCTATCGTCTACATATGCAACGGTTAAACTTGTACCATCAATGGCGATAGACCCTCTTTCTACGATGTATTTAAGAATGCTTTGCTGCGTTGCAATGGTAATCCACGTAGCGTTTTCTTCTTCTTTAAAATGTTGAATAATGCCTACGCCATCAATATGACCAGAGACAATATGACCTCCAAGACGGTCGCTAGCCTTTAAAGCCCTTTCTAAATTTACGCTACTGCCAGAGCGTAGAGATTTCAGGCTGCTAGCGCGAACGGTTTCTGGCATTACATCTACGGAAAAACGATTGTTCTGAAGATTTGTTACGGTCAAGCACACTCCATTTGTACAAATGCTATCGCCTAGTTTTACGTCTTCTAAAACAATACTAGCCTCTATAGTAATCCTGGCTGATTGACTTGTTTTTTGTATGTTTTTAACGATGCCAATTTCTTCTACTAATCCTGTAAACATGTATATTACCTCCTAGGATATCCTTCTATCATAATGTCTTCGCTTACTATGGATACCTTTAAATCATCTAAAACATAAGCTTCAGATAAATGCTCTATCCCTAGGCCACCTACAGGTGTTTTTGAAAGTTTGCCGCCCACAATTTTAGGTGCTACAAAAGCAATTACCTTATCTACGATAGAGGACTCTACAGCGCTAAAATTCAATTCAGACCCACCTTCTAATAAGATGCTGTCCATACCCATTTCTCCTAGTTGCTTCATTAAATAAGGCAGATCCACTCTATCGTTCTTTAGGGGAGTAATGATAATTTTGGCGTTTTTCTCTTTTAATGCCTTTAGTTTTTTAGAATCTGCAAGCTCTGTAGTAACAATGATGGTCTTAGCATTAGACTTAAGATTAAGAACCTTTACATTTAACGGTATGCGAGCCTTGCTGTCAACGATAACTCGTATAGGGTCCATTCCTTCTATTGCATCTAACCGAGTGGTCAGAGAGGGGTCGTCTTTTAAAATGGTTCCAATGCCCACCATAATACCAGATACCCGATGGCGAAGTTGATGAACGACGGTTCTAGAAGCTTCTCCTGTAATCCATTTTGATTGGCCACTTGCTGTGGCAATTTTTCCGTCTAAAGTCATTGCTGTCTTCATAATGCAAAAAGGCTTTTTTGTGCTTATATACTTAATAAATATTTCATTGATCTTCATGGCTTCATCTTTTAGTATATCTGTAATAACTTCTATGCCATGTTCTCTTAACACTTGAATTCCCCTTCCTGCTACTAAAGGATTGGGATCTGTTGTGGCCACGACTACTTTGGATATTTTGTTTTTTACAATGGTCTCAGCACAAGGGGGAGTGCGTCCATAATGAGAACAAGGTTCTAGAGTCACGTACATAGTAGAGCCTGATACATCCTCTATAGCATTTTGAAAAGCATCAATTTCAGCATGTGGTCCCCCAAGATACTTATGATAACCTTCTCCTATAATTCGCCCTTCTTTTACGATTACAGCACCAACTAGGGGGTTCGGGTTTGTATAGCCTATACCCTTCTTAGATAATTCAAGTGCTCGTTGCATATACACAGTATCTATTGAAATCACCTTCTTCAAAATAATTTAAAATATGTATAAAAATTACATTTGAGATAAAAAAGTAACACTGCTTTAGATAGCTTATACATTTTTGGGTTTTTCATGTAATTTTGAGATATCCTTATTGTTGCTTGTTAAGGACGTTTTCACTCATTCTGCACTTAGCCACTGCCAAGGTCGCGACGCTCGACAAATGAAAGCTAAACCTATTGCGAGCGACAATAAAAAGGCTTTTGTGTGCCCTCCGGAATCGATAAATCGATTCCTCCGCCGTGCCGTTCGCCAAATGAAAGCTGCGCTTTCATTACGTATATATGTAATTTCATAGCCAAATCAGCAAGCTATTTGTCTGTTACATTACATATATACTGCGTAAGCTTCGCTTTCGCCTGGCTCACTGGTTCACGCAAAAAAGCTCTGGAATAAATATTCCAGAGCTTAAAATAGCTAAAAATCACACATAGATGACATCTATTGTGTACGCTGTGTTTGCCACTTCTTTCATCCAGACTTTACTGTCGGTCTTGGAATCTCACCAAGTCAACCTAAATAGGTTCGCGGACTTTACCGCCGGTCGGGAATTGCACCCTGCCCTGAAGTATTTATTAAGTTGAGTACAATATAACATATGGATAAATTTATGTCAATAGGAATTATGCGCTTCGCGCTTATTATGGTTTGAGAATGATTTTATGATCAACAAGTGCCATTTCAGCAATTTGTGCTTTAATGGTCTTTCGTTCACCAAATATATTTTCAAGGTAGAGATTCTCTCCTTGAGGAATAATTCGATCAACAGATTCTAAAAGTAGAGTTTTTACACCATCGTCTTCTAATAAATACACATTTGCTTCACACATTTTTAGATCCTCCTAATATTTCTTTTATGATTTTTATAGCATCTTCAATATAATGTGGCAATGGCTCGTTTACTACGCCGGCTACATGGATATTATATTTATTTAACGGAATGAATACTTTAGCTGCTTTGCTTCGAGCGATGGCATTAGCCATTTTATCTGTTACTTCTCCCGTTAATCCGTCAGCTGCTAAAATAGCGATACTGCCAACCACTATATCAACTTCACAAACATTAACTACAATAGGATTTTCTCCAGTGGCTCCTTCGTTTGCCCCTGCTTTTAACATAGCAGCAGTAGCCAGAGAATTGGTTCCTAATGCGATGATATGAATGTCCCGGGGTAGGGTGTTGCGCATTTTGTCGATGATTACTCGTCCAATACCGCCACCTTGACCGTCTATAACAGCAATTTTCATGCTAATTGTTCTCCCTTCCACAGTGGCAAAAGTTGCCATAAAATAAAAAAACTCATTTTTGGGCACAGCAACTAGCCAGTCCCTTCATGAGTCTGTTTCTTCTTTGTAATTTAGTAGAATCTTCATGATTCGCTACTTATAATATAGCACGTTAAGAGAATATCAGTCAATAGCAAAATTAAGGTGGTAAGGTGGTCAAATATGCGACTTACGTCGCTGTGAACAGTAAATATAGAACAATGAACAGTTAAAAATATAATTACTAAACGAAAAGTAGCATATTTGTGTTGTTCACTGTTCATTGTTCCGTGTTCGTTTTTCCAACTTTCCAACATACGAACATTCCAACTTATAGAGTTTCGCATTCCGCATTCAGCTTAGGCGAACGAACCAAAAAAACAGGCGTAAGCCTGTTTTTTAGTAGTTGATTAATCTTCTTTCAAAATGTGCTCTTGCGTGATCACATACAGGGCAAATTTCTGGTGCTTCTTTTCCAATATGGATGTGTCCGCAATTTCTACACTTCCATACTGTATATTCTTCGTCGCCAATAAATACGGTTGCCGATTCTACTCTATCCAAGAGAGCTTTGTATCTTTCTTCATGTTCTTTTTCGATTTTTAAAACGCCTTCCATTTTATCAGCGATTTCATCAAAGCCTTCTTCTCTAGCTTCTTTTGCCATTCTTTCGTACATATCAGTCCACTCGTAGTGTTCACCTTCTGCTGCGCTAACTAAGTTTTCTGCAGTTGTACCAATACCTTTTAAATATTTAAACCATAATTTTGCGTGCTCTTTTTCATTTTTAGCGGTCTCTTCAAAAATGCCCATGATTTGTTCATAGCCTTCTTTTTTTGCAGCACTAGCAAAATAGCTGTATTTAGTATAGGCTTGCGCTTCACCAGAGAAGGCATCTCTTAAATTTTGTTCTGTTTTTGTTCCCTTTAAATTATACTCTTTCATTAAAAAACCTCCTAAATTGTTTTTTATAAGTAACTTGATAAAGTGATTCTATTCTTTTACTTTATCAAGTTCATTATTACAAGCTCCACAAATACCTTTAAAATAAATACTTCTTTCTTTGATTTGAAAACCATTTAACTCATCTCTAAGATCGTATTCTAAGTTTACAGGAAAATCATAAATCTTTCTACAATTTTCACATTTAAAATGACCATGATTGTTTGTATCTACATCATATCTCGTTTCATTATCTTCGATAGTGACTAATTTTACCAGGCCCTTTTCTATAAAAATCTTCAAAGTATTATAGATCGTAGTCTTTGATAGAGTAGGCATTTCCTGTAAAAGAGATAGGTAAATTTCATCTACAGTAGGATGAGTGTGATGTTTAGAAAGATACTCGTAGATTTTGATACGAGGATATGAAGGTTTTATATTTTTAGAACCTAAGTAATTTTTTAAGTCCATAGAATTGATACCTTTCACCCCCTACAAACATGTAATTAATTCATATTTGTAATGATTACAATTTATATGTTAATGTAATTATGGGGATTTGTCAAGCTATAATTTATTTAGTTTTTCTGATTTATTTAACTCTTCAAGATGTGAACAACCTCCAATAAAATTTTCATCAATAAAGATATAGGGGACAGTGTTCTGCCCAGTTTTTTGGTATAGTTCTCGTTTCTTTTGGCCATCGCCATCTATTATGGTTTCAGAATAAGGAATATTTTTATCATCTAATATCTCTTTTGCCCTTTTACAGTAAGGACAATAACTCCATGTATATAATTGTACTTTTGCCATGAGTGACCTCCAATTATTATTTTTGTACATGTCTATATATTCTCATTTTTTCCTTTAATTAATCAATATATTAAAACTATTTAAAAATTCTATTTAAAATGCTATAATACAAACAATTATCTACAATCACCAAACATTTTACGAGAGGATGTGGACACAGTGCCTATTAAAATACCAGATGGTTTACCAGCTGAGGGCATATTAGCTAAAGAGAGCATCTTTGTCATGCATGAGACGAGAGCCATATCTCAAGATATCCGACCTTTAAAAATTGTCATACTCAATTTAATGCCCACAAAAATTGTTACAGAGGCACAATTAATGAGGCTTTTAAGTAACACACCTATACAAGTGGAAGCTGTGCTCATACATCCCAAAAGTCATAAGGCGAAAAATACTCCAGAAGACCATTTGATTAACTTCTATCAGACCTTTGATGAAATTAGAAATCAAAAATTTGATGGACTAGTGATTACGGGAGCACCTGTTGAAACAATGAGCTTTGAAGAGGTCGATTATTGGGATGAACTGACGGAAATCATGGAGTGGAGTAAGACAAATGTTTATTCTACCATGCATATATGTTGGGGAGCTCAGGCAGGATTATACTATCATTATGGAATAAAAAAATACCCTGTAGAAGAGAAAGTATTTGGCGTGTATAAACACAGGGTCACTAAGAAAAACACCATGCTTCTTAGAGGTTTTGACGATGAATTTTACGCTCCGCATTCTAGATTTACTTATGTAAAGGAAGAAGAGGTAGAAGAAGTAGGGGATTTAGATATTGTGTCGATATCTGATCAAGCAGGGCTTTACATCATTAAATCCAAAGACCATAAATTTGTCTTTGTCATGGGACATTCGGAATACGATCCCTTAACACTAAAGGCTGAATATGATCGAGATATAGAGAAGGGTTTAAATATTAATGTACCACAAAATTACTATCCAGAGGATAATCCTCAAAAGGAACCCATTGTAAGATGGAGATCCCACGCCAATTTATTGTTTTCGAATTGGTTAAATTACTATGTATATCAAGAAACACCATATGATTTAGAGAGTCTTGGAAGGTAAGCAGAATGCGGACAGCGGAACTTTTAAAGTGGGTTCCCCCCAGGCGACCTAAGTTTCAGCTGTCAGCTTTCCGCTTTCAGCAAAAATATCCGTATTATTTATAAAGGAGTGTCATTCATGTCAAAGAGAGAATTAAAATTTGATACACTACAAGTTCATGCTGGACAAGTTCCAGACCCTACTACAGGCTCTAGAGCAGTTCCAATTTATCAAACGACTTCATACGTGTTTCACGATGCAGATCATGCAGCAAATTTATTTGCATTAAAGGAATCCGGAAATATTTATACAAGGCTTATGAATCCAACTACAGATGTTTTAGAAAAGAGGATGGCAGCTCTTGAAGGTGGTGTTGGAGCCTTAGCTGTGGGATCAGGTTCTGCTGCCATCACTTATGCCATCTTAAATATTGCAGGCACAGGTGATGAAATCGTAGCAGCTAGCACCTTATATGGTGGTACTTTTAATCTATTTAATGCTACACTACCTAGACTAGGTATAAAGACTACATTTGTAAGCCCTGATGACCCAGAAAACTTTAGAAATGCAATCAATGAAAATACAAAAGCACTTTATATTGAAACCATAGGAAATCCTGGCATTAATTTAATTGATATAGAGAAGGTAGCAAAGATTGCCCATGAAAATAACATTCCTTTAATCGTAGACAATACCTTTGGGACGCCTTATTTAATTAGACCAATAGAACACGGTGCAGACATCGTAGTCCACTCTGCAACGAAATTCATAGGTGGACATGGTTCTACAATGGGAGGAATCATTGTAGACAGTGGCAAATTCGACTGGGCTGCTAGTGACAAATTTCCCATGCTGACAGAACCTGATGAAAGCTATCATGGACTGAGATATGCTCAAGATTTAGGTGCCATGGCTTATATTATGAGAATTAGAGTTCAACTTTTAAGAGATACTGGTGCAGTTCTAAGCCCATTTAACTCTTTTATGTTAATACAAGGTTTAGAGACCCTTTCTCTTCGAGTAGAAAAACATCTTTCAAATACAAAGAAAATCGTAGCATTTTTAATAAATCATCCTAAGGTATCCTGGGTAAATTATCCAGACTTAGAGGATAATAAATACCATGAGCTTGCTAAGAAATACTTGCCAAAGGGCAGTGGGTCGATCTTTACCTTTGGAATCAAAGGTGGCATTGAAGCAGGTAAGAAATTCATCAATAGCCTAGAGATTTTCTCACTTCTTGCCAATGTAGCAGATGCAAAATCCCTAGTGATTCACCCGGCAAGCACTACCCATTCACAACTATCGGAAGAAGAACTCATATCTGCAGGAGTATCACCAGACATGATTCGATTGTCCATAGGAATCGAAGATCCAGAAGATTTAATATACGATTTAGAACAAGCGTTTGAGCAAGTATAATTGAATACTATTTAAATGAAGAAAAGTGGAGCGATTTTTGTTGCTTCACTTTTTTACGTGTTGAAAAAGGTGGTCAGGTGGTCAGGTGGTCAGCAAATGCATACTCGCCTTTAGGCGAGATAAAGTAAATACTTCCACAATCAAGATTCTCAGATGCATCTCTATCCTGAGAGAGCATCTGGTTTTCTAGGCCGTAGGGGCGAACTGTGTTCGCCCGCACAAAGCCACCAATGGTGGCTAACGATTTTGCTGACCACCTGACCACCTTAAAGCTGACCACCTGAATGACAAAAATTCTTCGAATTTTGTCATTCAATGAATAATTCGCCCCTCCTACGAACACAATACTAGATAATGTCATGGGAATAATAGGAGCTTAATATGAAGAAAAAAATACAAGAACCACCTATAAAGAACTCATTTATAGACAAATGGGTGGAGAATTTAGAATTAAATAGTGAAAACGTAAAGAAAGTGCTAGGAGATAGTGCAGATTATGTTACAAGAGAGATTACAGTTAACAGCAAACACAATGTCAAAGTTCATATGGCTTGTATTGATGGTTTGATCAATCACCAGTATATTAGCGATTATATTTTAAAACCATTGGTAAATGACGTGAGATTAGCTACTGTAGAAGATGAAAATACTTTGTTTGAATACATTGAACAAGGATTAATATACTTTACAGATCAAAAGTCCTTTACAGAAATGGGTACCCTTGTTGATGCAGTACTGAGTGCAAATACTGTGTTGATTTTTGATGGGTTAAACAAGGCCATCGGATTTGACACGAAGGGCTTCCAAATGAGATCTATTACCACACCTACAGAAGAGACTTCGATACGAGGCTCTAAAGACACTTTTGTAGAGACCATACGAGTAAACACGGCAACAATTCGTAGAAAAATCAAGTCCTCTAATTTGCGAATAGAAGATATGACTATTGGGTCTATGAGCAATACTATGGTGTCTGTTGTATATATGGAAAATATGGTCAATAAGATCATGTTGAAAGAACTAAAAGAACGTTTAAAGAAGGTTGATGCAGAAGAAGTGTTATTTGCAGGCATCATTGAAGAAAGCATTATTGATGAAAAACATACGACTTTTCCACAGGTAGACTACACAGAAAAACCTGATAAGTTTTGCATTTCAATAGCAGATGGAAAAATTGGTTTGCTTATTGACGGTATACCTTTTTCTATGATTATGCCTATAGCTTTAGTAGATATGTTTCAAACTACAGATGATTATACGATCAATCAATTTTTTACATCATCTATTAGAAAAATCAGATATTTTCTTGCTAGCGTTTCATTGGTACTACCTGGATTCTTTATAGCTGTCGCTACATTTCACCAACAGTTATTGCCTTCAAGATTAACCGTATCCATTATTACCTCGCGTGAAGGTGTTCCTTTTCCCTTATTTTTTGAAGTGTTGATTCTAGTTTTAGCCTTTCAAGTCTTAATTGAGGCAGGTACTCGTATATACAGCAGTATAGGTAGTATGATTTCTCTAGTAGGGGCTCTTGTAGTAGGAGATGCAGCTATAGGGGCGAAATTTGTCAGTCCTGCAGCAGTAGTAGTTGTGGCAACAGCTGCCATTTCAAACTATGCCATTCCTAATCGAGATCTTGCAAATGCATTATGGATATGGGAATTAGTGTTATTAATGTTTTCTACTTTTATTGGAATATTTGGTCTTGCCATAGGATTAGTTCTTATGATTGCTACTTTATGTTCTATTGAAGTATTAGGCGTCCCATACATGTCTCCGTTTTTAGATACGAATACATTTAAAGGCCTTAAAGACAGCTTCATTCGGCCACGTTTAGATAAAAAAGAAAGTCCAGACTATATTCAAAGAATAAAGTAATTAGGAGAGCAAAATGAAGAACCAAAGTGCAATTTTAATATCACTTATAATACTGACAGTTCTATTTCTCTCTACCGAATTTAATGAATCTATCGTAGGGAGAACGGAAATTGAAAATTTATACCCCATTATTCTAGGAGGGGTGGATAAAAATCATAGTCTAGAAAAACCTTATCAAATTACTACGGTATCACCTACTACAGAAGAACAAGCAGAAAAGCCTACCAATATAATGAGTGCTTCAGGAGAGACAGTATTTGAAGCGAATAGAATGATTGGTATGTATGCTGAAAATGACATTTTTTGGGGGCATACTAAATATCTCTTAATTGGAGAAGAGGCAGCAAGAGATGATATTAATAAATATTTAGATTTTTTTATTCGGGACAATGAGCCCAGGGTTACGGTTGTACCAATTATTGTAAAAGGTTACTCTAGTAAAGAGGTCATTAATCGCCTATATGAACAAAATATTAACATATCAGAAAGCCTAGACAATATCATGAACAATGCAGGACTAAATTTGTACTATCGCTCCATTAATTTACTAGAATATTATAATATGTCTATAGAAAGTGGAGACGGTTACTTGCCTTATATTATATTAGAAGAAGAAAATATAAACCTTGAAATGGAGCAGGGCAGTGAAAAAGTAGAAAAAGGACAATACGATAAATTCCAAACAGAAGGCCCCTCTAAGGGTGATGTCGTTATGCATATACCTGGATATGCATTGATAAAAGATGGTAAAGTAGTAGAGCATATCTCTCATGAACAAGCAAGGGGGTTAAACTGGATTACGAATGAAATTCGTTCAGGAGTAATTGTTCTTGAAAATCAAGGCACAAAGTACAATTTGGAGATTATTGGTGGTAGTTCCAAAATAGAACCTAAGATTGAAGGCGATCATCTTAAAACGGATATTGTAATAAAAGTACAGACAAGTATTACAGAAATAGATCAACAAGGTATAAAGGTTGATGACGAGAGAATTGATAAGCTCAATAATCAATTAAAAAAAGTAGTAGAAAAAGAAGTGAAAGAAGTTATAGAAACTACTCAAAAATATGAGATTGATATTTTGGGTATAGGAAATAAATTCAATCTCAAACACCCTATAAAATGGAGAAAGAAGTACAAAGATCAATGGGAAGAACTTTATCCAAACACAGAAATCAATATAATTGTAGAGCCTAATATTAATAGAGGGGCTATACTTAATGACTCTATTATGAAAGAGGAAAAGTAAATGTGGAAATTAATTTTAGTGCTTATCATCATTGCTTTTGTGGATTTAAAAGATTTCTCTATAAAGGAGCATAAAAGAGAATTTGTGATTTATATCATTTTGCATTTAATCGTTTTAGGATTAGGTTTATATGATCAAAGTACAAAACAAATATCTCTAATGGAGTTTATATCTAATATATCCAAGCCATAAGATGAATCATACAGAATATGTAATATGAGCATAATCTAGAATAAGCCTGTCATATGAAAAGAGGGGAATAATAGATGGAAATTAAAAAAGGAAAAATTGGCGTAAACACTGCTTTAATCGGTTTTATAGTAATCGTATTTTCGCCAACTGTAAGAACATTTGGATCTTTTACATCAAATGCGGCAAAACAAGCTGGTTGGCTTAGCCCTATAGTAGCGGGTGTTATATATATATATTTCATATTAAAATTAAATACTTTGCTCGTTCAACATCCTGGTTTATCGCTATTAGAAATTTATGAAAAGATTATAGGAAAAATTTTGGCTAAAATCATAGCCTTTGTATATTTAACTTGGCTTACTATTAGCATAGGTTTAAATTTAAGATCTTATTCCCATAGAATATCAGCAGTATTATACCCTAATGTAGTAGAAGAGCTGTTTATAGTTATTCTACTATTTGTTATAGCTTTATTTCTTGTAAAACCAGGTTTAATAATTGCATCTAGAGTGTATATTGTTTTGGCTGGGATAACAATCGTAGGATCCGCCTTGTTAACTACGCTCATGCTTCCTATGGTGAATATTGAGAATTTATTTCCTATCACCTACTTGGATATTATTCCAATAACAAAGGGTAGTGCTATCGCACTGTCCTGCTGGTCGTATATTACGCCTATCTTAGTTTATAGTGATGATATTATAGGGATGAGGTATTTTAAAAAGCGAGGTTTGGCGGCTGTTGCCTTTGTAGCAGTGACTGCTACTATGATTTTAGCTACTATATACGGAATAGTAGGCAACACCATTTCAACTCGTTCTAGCTTTCCCTATTTATTAGTAGTAGAACAAATTCAATTGCTCAATTCGTTGCAGGGCTTTGATGCAATTTTAGCTTTTCTTTGGATTTTTTCAGATGTGGCTCTAATTTCCTTTTTGATTTTAATTTGTTTAAAATTGATTAAATATATTTTTAATATAAAAGATGCTAGTATTTATACTTATGTTTTTACAGTTTTATGTTATTATTCTGCTATAGGGCTAGCAGAAAACTCTTATGAATTGGGAAATTTTTCAAATAATATTGCAACATATGTTTTCATTGTTTTATTTGTTTTTATTCCTATATTAATATCATGGATATACAAAATACGTACAAGAGCAGTAAAAGCTCTAATGAAGAGCAATAATGCAAAAAAACAGGCATAAGCCTGTTTTTTTGCATTATACTTTGTAACTTATATTATTTATTCAAGTGCTACCTCTGATAGTCAAATGACCCGAAAGGAATGTAATATGCTAAATGCTGGTGTCCCATCGCTGATAGCTTTTTTATCTTCCAATGAACATTTGTGTCCAGTAAGGAGTTCCGTTTGATTTCGTTGCATAACCTACGCCTATTTCAGTGAAATTAGGATTTAAAATATTTTTACGATGTCCTTCAGAATTCATCCATGCAGTAACTACAGCTTGAGCAGTTCTTTGTCCACTGGCGATATTTTCACCTGCAGTTCGATAGCTAATGCCGTAAGCTTTCATCATATCAAATGGAGAGCCATATGTAGGGGATGTGTGGCTAAAATAATTTTTTTCATGTACATCCTCCAGTTCATATTATTAAAAAAAATTATATATTCTTTCTGTCTTATTATGTGACCTTCTACGATTTCTAATAAGTTATAAAATAATGAAATTCTTCATAAAAATGGAAAAAAATTAGAATTTATTTTTTCACACATAAATGAATTAAGAATAAGATATAGTAGATTTCAAATAAAGGAGGAAATGATATTAATGGCTGAAATTAAGGATCAAGAATTTATGCCTATAGTGCCATTTATGCCAACAAACCCACAATATGGGAATGCATATGTACCATATCAGATGGATTTCGATATAGTAGAACCAAGAGAAGCAATGGAAATGGGAACAGTTTTTCCATCTCTATTCAGCCAATACGAGGAAGGTGAATCATTATGATAGAACGCTTTGATGATAGATTTCCAAATCTTCCGAATAGACCAACGCCTAATCCAATTGAAAGACCAATAGAGAAGCCAATCGAAAATCCAATTAATAAGCCAATAGAGAGGCCAATACAAAAGCCAATAGAGAAACCAATTGAAAAGCCAATACAAAAACCAATACAAAAACCAATACAAAAACCAATTGAAAAGCCAATACAAAAACCAATTGAAAAGCCAATACAAAAGCCAATAGAGAAACCAATACAAAAGCCAATACAAAAACCAATTGAAAAACCAATACAAAAACCTATAGAGAACCCTATATTAAAACCTATTGAGAGCCCAACGACTTGTCCACCTTACACCATGCCAAACAGAAATAAACCTCAAGCAGACCCTGCATTAGTAAGAATTATGCAATATCAATTTGCCATTTACGATATAGCTTTGTATCTAGATACACATCCAAATGATACCAGGGCTCTTACTACTAGGCAAAGGCTTGCAAGTGAATTACATGAAATGACTATGGCTTACGAAGAAAAACATGGACCTATGAATTTGTTCTCACATCATGGAGATTATGCAAAATACGTGAACGAACCATGGCCATGGGATATTCGGTTCTCTAAGGAGGGTAAAATAAATGTGGATATATGAAAAGAAAACTCAAATTCCAGTCAAAGTAAGTGGTAAAGACGTAAGAATGGCGAAAAATGTATTAGAACAATACGGTGGTGCTGATGGCGAATTAAGTGCATCTTTGAGATACTTGACTCAAAGATATGCAATGCCAATAAATCTAGGTAAGGCAGTATTGACGGATATAGGCACAGAGGAACTAGCTCATCTTGAAATTGTGGCAACACTATATAGTAAATTAATAGAAGGGGCAACAAAGCAAGAATTAATAGATGCAGGTTTCGACGCATATTATATAGATCATGGGTTCAACCCATTTTATGTAAATGCTGCAGGTAATCCTCATACTGTAACTTATATTCAGACAAAAGGTGACCCAGTAGTAGATATGTATGAAGATATGGCAGCAGAGCAAAAAGCTAGGATCACATATGAACATCTATTAAAGATGACGGATGATCCTCATGTAAAGAATGTACTCAAATATTTAAGAGAAAGAGAAATTGTACACTTCCAAAGATTTGGAGAAACCTTAAGAATTATTAACGAATGTATGGGAAAAAGCGCAAAATAGATTTTTATAGCTGAAAGCTGAATGTGGAAAGCGGAACTTGGGCTCCATTGGAGCCCATTTTTTATGGCTAAAAGCTGAATGCTGGAAATTTGGAAATTAAACTTGCCTAGAGACTAGTTGAGACTTGGTTGGGCGGTTGGGCGAGAAAAACTTTCTCACCTTTGGGCGAGGTAATGACCCTAGCTCCTGCTCCGTCATCCTTGAGCGAAGCGAAGGATCTAAGACCCAAAAAACATCCCTCAAAGCCACCCCTGATAATGCATTTGCTTATAACCTTACCACCTTAAAGCGACGAAGTCGCTTCACAAATGTTTACAATTTAGTCAAGATTTAAAGAGAAGTATATGCTAAAATGTATCTATCAAATATGGGGGATAATCTGATGAAGAAAATACTGATAATTACCATTTTACTCTTACTACTAGCAGGATGTACAGATAAAGGCACTGTAACTAGTGGAGAAACAGCAACTACATCTAAATGGGAAGTGAATAGCAATGTAGAAGGTATGTTTGTAGAGCCTGGTTACAAGATCGAGTTGTCAATAAGTGAAAAGGGAAAGGATCAAGTAACTCAGGTAGATAAGGTTATACTAGAAGTAAATAACAAAGATCTTGCTATAATTAACGAGGATGGATCTATAACTGTAAACAATGACGCGCTTAGTGGCATGGAACTAGAGATAAAAGTAAAGTTCAAAGAACTCAGTACAAATCTAGGTTACACTGTGTTAAAACCATTAGGGACAACTGTTGACGAAAACAACAGAATCCTCAATGAGTCTGATTATGATGTAGTAGTCAATAAAAAAAGATTTTTGTCTTCTGATTACGTACCAAAGGATCTAGTAAAAGTAAATGTACCTACTCAATTAGAGAATCCTGAAGTGAATCAAATGAGAAAAATTCCAGCAGACCGTTTGCATGAATTGTTTGAGGGAGCAAAAAAAGAAGGATTTACCCTTATAGCCCGATCAGGATACCGTTCTTATAACACTCAGGACATATTATATAGAAATGTTGTGACATCCAAAGGACAAACTTATGCCGACAAATATAGCGCCAAACCTGGCACTAGTGAGCATCAGACAGGGTTAGCTATGGACATTACTAGTGAAGGTGTAAATTTTCAACTTTCTGAAGATTTTGGTGAACTACCTGAGAGCATATGGGTAAAAGAAAACGCTCATAAATACGGTTTTATTATTAGATATCCAAAAGACAAAGAGGAAATCGTAGGCTACGCATACGAACCCTGGCATATTCGATATGTAGGAGTAGAACTAGCGACTAAGATTTATAAAAGCGGTTTGACGATGGAAGAGTACTTTGAAAAAGCCTACTAGGTGGTAAGGTGGTAAGGTGGTAAGGTGGTAAAATCAACGGTCATGGATTGACCGGCTGATTATTCTTTGCCCATATTTTATTCAATAGAAGTGTGCTATTTTTGGTATATGCTACATTAAATACCATTTTATGTACTTTTAATTTTACATCTCCAAAAATTTCTTTCTTGAAGAAATGAGGTGTTTGTGTTAAGATACTATATGTTATAAAATACGCGCCCGTAGCTCAGTAGGATAGAGCAACAGTTTCCTAAACTGTGTGCCGGTGGTTCGAATCCACTCGGGTGCGCCAAGTATGCGACTAATGTCGCAATGAAAAGTGAACAGTGAACGATGAACGATGAATAATGAGCAGTATACGACAATAATAGTTAAATGTCGCATACTTGTATTGTTCAATGTTCAGTGTTCATTTTTTCATTTTTCACTAAAAAGTCTTTTACCTTATAGCTCATAAAATCTTATTAAAACTATTATCTACTCTTACGAAATACCACAATAAGATAAAGATTACATTCGTAAAAATCGTGCCATTTTCGTGCCACTTCATAATAGAAATGAACGTTGAAATATTATATGTCTATTTTTCATTTTCTAGTAAGCTCTTCTCTTACATTCATCCTAACGTTTAAATATAATTCTATTTATCTACATAAAAGCCGAAAGCGGAAAAGCTCGCCTAAAGGCGAGCAAAGGCAATTGTTCAACTAAGGTTTAACTAGCGCTCAACAACTGTTCAACAATCATTCCATTATCGTTTCGTACTAAAACAACAAACGATAAACACTAGCCGTAATAAAACACACTCCAAATGCAATCACAGTAGGGATCATAAAGGCTAGTACGGTCCATTTTAGGCTACCAGTTTCTTTTTTAATCGTCCATAGCGTGCTAGAGCAGGGCCAGTGAAGTAAGCTAAAGAGCATGGTGTTTAAGGCTGTTAATAAGGTCCAATTATTAGCGAGGAATATATCTCTTAAAGAAGATAGACTCTCATAATCCATAAGAGATCCAGCATTCAAATACGCCATAAGTATAATAGGCAAGACGATTTCATTAGCAGGCATGCCTAGGATAAAAGCTAAAAGTATAACTCCATCTAATCCAATAAGCTGACCAAGAGGATCTAAAATACCTGAAAGAATTTGCAGAATAGGTACATTTCCAATGCTTATATTAGCTAAAATCCAGATGGCTGCTCCTGTAGGTATCGCTACTAATAGAGCTCGCTTTAACACAAAAATCGTTCTATCAATTAGGGAAGAATATAATACTCGCCCAATTTTAGGGATTCGATAAGGCGGAAGTTCTAAAGTAAAGGTAGATGGTACTCCTTTTAATAAGGTTTTTGACAAAACATAAGATACTAAAAGAGTTATTATGATACCTAATAGTATTATGGCTGTAAGCGATAAAGTAGTAATTAGGCTATTTATTATGCCCTCTCCAGAAGAAAGAGTGAAAAACATAACCGAAATAGCAATAAGCGTAGGAAATCGTCCATTACATGGTACAAAGTTGTTGGTAATAATGGCGATGACTCTCTCTCTTGGAGACTCAATAATTCGGCAACCAATTACCCCAGCAGCATTACATCCAAAACCCATACACATAGTAAGACATTGTTTTCCATGGGCAGAGGCTTTTTTAAATAGATGATCTAAATTAAAAGCTACTCGCGGTAAGAAACCTAAATCTTCTAGTATTGTAAACAATGGGAAGAAGATAGCCATTGGGGGAAGCATAACAGAAACTACCCAGGCAGTCGTCTTGTAAACTCCATCAAGAAGTAAATTTCTTAACCAAGATGAAACATTAATGGAGATTAAAAAAGCACTTAAATGATTTTGAAAACCAAATAGTATTTTAGATAACGCCTGAGAGGGATAGTTTGACCCTACAATAGTAATCCAAAATACAATACCTAAACATAGAATCATTATAGGTATTCCATATTTTTTTGAGGTAATAATATTATCTATTTTCATGTCTCTTTCGTGGATGTTTTTAGAACTCTTTACATACTTATCCACAAGAAACTCAATATATTTGAAATTATGATTATTTATGAACTCTCTTGTGGCACCTTTATCTATATGAATAGATTTCCAAATAGCCTCTATGTTTTTGTAAGATTCTTCTGGAATATACTCTTTTAGAGATTCAATAAAGAATAAATCGCTATCTAATATCCTCAAAGAAAGCCACCTTTTGTTTAAAGGTAAAACCTCTAGTTGACTTTCGATTTGTTCAACTTTTTCTTCTATGTCATCAGAATAATATGTTTTTTTATTAGAGCTTTGTACTGAAGTACGAACTAAAGAAGAGATTTCCTTTTGTAATTGATCTAGGCCTATACCTTCTCTTGCAGAAGTTAGCACAATTGGTATAGAAAGTTCTTTTTTTAGCCCCTCTACATCAATGTGAATTCCTTTTTTCTTAGCTTCGTCTATTAAATTTATACATAGTACAACTTTATCGCTTAACTCCATTACTTGTAATAATAGATTTAAGTTTCGTTCAAGGCAAGTTGCGTCGGCAACCACAATTACTGCATCTGGATTACCAAAGCAGATATAATCTCTAGCCACAATTTCTTCTTCAGATGAAGCAAAAAGAGAGTAAGTCCCAGGTAAATCAACTAAAATATAGTCTTGACCTTTGTAATTGAAATTACCTCTAGCATTGACAACAGTTTTTCCAGGCCAATTGCCTGTATGTTGATGTAGACCTGTTAGAGCATTAAATACTGTACTTTTGCCAGTGTTTGGATTACCAGCAAGGGCAATAGCGTATTCTCCATCTTCTTTTTGAATATCAAACAAATCTACAAAGGCTTCCCTCTTTGAAGATTGATACGTTAAACCCAATAGAAACACATCCTTTCGTTATAAAACAGGTGGTCAGGTGGTCAGCATTAAGGTGGTCAGTAAAACCTAAACTCGCCTTCAGGCCAGGTAAAGACCTGATCTCGGAGTAATCCTGGAGCTAAGCGAAGGATCTAAGACCCCAAAGCCCCACCCTAGAAATGCTTTTGCTTACCACCTTACCACCTGACCACCTGACCACCTAATAATCTTAATTCACCAATA
>NZ_CALNCS010000006.1 GCF_937875145.1 Alkalibaculum bacchi
AGTGTAGTAAAATGTTAATTCGCGATTTTTGGCTTTGCTTTTGATACTACAGATAGAAATGTTGATTTCCCAACATTAGGGAATCCTAGTAAACCTATATCTGCTAATAATTTTAATTCTAACACAACCGTAAGCTCTTGACCTTTTTCGCCACCTTCAGCAAAGTGAGGTGCTTGTCTTGTAGCAGTGGCAAAATGTTGATTGCCTCTTCCGCCTTTGCCACCCTTTGCAATGATGACTTGCTCATCTATTTCAGTTAAGTCGGCAATAATATTTCCAGTATCTTTATTGAAGATTACAGTACCTGGAGGTACTCCAATAATCAAACTTTCACCTGCTTTTCCCGAGCGATTACTACCTTCTCCATTTCCGCCAGAAGGTGCTTCGTGTTTTCTCTTATATCGAAAATCCACTAGCGTTCTAAGATTAGAATCGACTTTAAAAACCACATCTCCGCCTTTTCCACCGTCTCCACCTGCCGGTCCTCCATTAGGAACGTATTTTTCTCTACGAAAAGCCATGCTCCCATGACCACCATTCCCAGCTTTTACATCAATTTGTATTCTATCTACGAACATTTTATCACTCTCTCTTTGCGAAACAATATATTCTTAGTTATACCCACTTTTTTATTAAGATAGCCCATAAAAACAATTTAAAATTGCTTAATTATTAAAAATGCCACCTCATTTTGAGGTGGCTGTCATCTTACATAGCTTCTCTTGGATATATACTAACTTGTTTTTTGTCTCTACCTTTTCTTTCAAATCTTACGATACCGTCTGTTGTTGCAAATAAAGTATCGTCTCCGCCTCTTTTTACATTAACACCTGGGTGAATCTTTGTACCTCTTTGTCTTACTAATATATTTCCAGCTAGTACAAATTGTCCATCAGCTCTTTTAACGCCTAATCGTTTTGATTCACTATCTCTACCATTTCGAGAACTACCTACCCCTTTTTTGTGGGCAAATAATTGTAAATTCATTTTTATCATTTTAGTACACCTCCGTTCATTCTTGTACTTTTATATATTCACTGTAATTTAATTCGATACTTTTAAGTCCTAGATAAAAAGTTTCAACAATAGCATCTATTTGCAAAGCCTTGATTTTATCATCTGTATCCAGTATTTCAAAATCAATATATCCATCGTCTTTTATCTCGTACTTTATGTCTGCTTTGACATATTCAGTAAGTCCATTCAGCACCGTAATAGATAATGCGGATACTGCGGCGCATACAATGTCATATCCAATGATGTCGTATCCACTATGCCCAGCAATGTTCACAGAGGAAATACGCCCATCTTTTCTATTGATTTTACAACTAATCATAGACTATTACTTTGCAGCTGAGATACTAGTAATCTTAACTTTTGTATATGGTTGTCTATGACCTTGTTTTTTTCTATAATCTTTTTTGGATTTGTATTTGTAGATAATCACTTTTTTGCCTTTACCTTGCTCTACAACTTCTGCAGAAACAACAGCACCAGCAATATTTGGAGTACCAACTACCATTTCTCCATTGTTAATAGCTAAAACATCTTCAAAGTTTACTTCTGCTTGACCTTCAGCTACGTTTAATTTTTCAACTTCTATAATGTCGCCTTCTTGAACACAGTATTGTTTTCCACCACTTTTAATTATTGCGTACATATATAAAACACCTCCTCAATCCAGTCTCGCCTACCAGGTAGCCAAATGGCTTTACAACCTCTCTCGTGCGGCTTCAACGTACATCGTACGTCAAATTAGTATAGCACAGACGCTTGTCCAAAGTCAAATTTTTTTGTAGTTTTTCGAACAAACGACAAACACTATTATATTGAAAAACACAAATATGCGATTCTTATTACTCTTTCAAATTGTTCATTATTCATTGTTCCATGTTCATCGTTCACTGCGACGTCAGTCGCATATTTGCTGACCACCTGACCACCTTAAAAAATAATTATTTCCCCAAACTCCACAAAAGGACTAACTTCAATTTGCACTTTAACCTTATAATACTCCTCAATCATTTGAACTACATTGTGCTCATTTTTTTCTCTTTTTTCTACAATGAGTTCTTTTAAATAAGGATTCACTTTAAGAAAAAGGGTATTTTGTTTTAAGAGATTCTTATTTCTTTCCATTATAGACATAGCTTTGTAAAATAGAACTTCTTGCTTCGGAAGATAACCTGTCCCTGCGCAAATTTTACACTCCTCTGTTTGTATCCTATTTAATCTCTTTCCCTGCTGCTTTCGGGTCATTTGTAAAATACAAAGCTCAGTAAATCCATATATCTTTGTCTTTAACTTATCTTTTTCAAGGCATTTCTCCAAGTAATCTACTACAATCTTCTGTTCTTCCATTTTTTTTATATTTATATAATCAATGATAATAATACCACCGATATTTCTCAATCGAATTTGATTTGCTATTGCTTCAGTAGCTTCTAGATTAATCTTTAAAAAGGTCTCTTCCATATTATTATGACCAGTAAATCTCCCAGTATTTACATCAATTACCGTACAAGCTTCTGTATAATCAATAACAATATATCCACCGCTCTTCAACCATACTTTTCGATCAAATAATTCATTTACCTGATCTTCTACTCCGCAGTAATTTAAGAGATATGGTTGTTCTATATATTTTATCTTCTCTACACTTTCTAAAAAGTAGATACTAAAATATCTTTCTAACTCTTCTAAAATTTCTCTTCCATTTACTATAATCTCATCCATCTCTTCATTATAGTAATCTCTTATCATCCGGCCTACAATAGAGGAATCTCTTAACAATAGCTTGGGGGCAATTTCTATAGGATTTACCTTTTTCCACTTGCTAAGAAGATAATCTAATTCTCTTTTTATGTTTTTTTCTTCTGCACCTTCTGCTTCCGTTCGCACTATAAGTCCATAATCTTGATCTTTAAGGTCTTTTGCAATCTTTATTAATCGATTTTTTTCATCCGTATTCTTAATTTTTTTAGAGATATAAACCTTTTTTTCCATTGGCAATAAAACTAGGAAATGTCCAGATAGAGAACACTTTGTAGTCAACCGAGGGCCTTTATCTCCAATCGCTTCTTTTTTAATCTGAACAATCAACTCTTGCCCTTTTTTAACACATTTTTCAATGGGCAGGTTTTCATCATTGGGATGAATATCCTTTTGATGAAGCAAACCATTTTTCTCTTCTCCAATATTGACAAAGGCCGCCTGAATCCCTGGTTTAATCTGCTCTACTCTCCCTATATAAATATTTCCATAATGCTCAGATCCTGTTGCTCTCTCTATAAAGAAATGGTCTAATTTATCCTCTTTTGTAATGGCAATACAAATCTGACCATCTTGAACATCCATTATCATCCTATTCATGTTAACCACCTCTTTGATTTGTTGATTCATTAGACGGTTGATGAGAAAAACATACTCGTCTATAGGCAAGAAAAAGTTAAGCAGTTAGACTACATTCCAGTAATAGTATTCTAAACTTTTTTCTACTAGAACTCTTCCTTTTTCTCCATACTCTAATAGAGAGAGCATGGCATAGCGTCGGATATCTTGTCTGTTGTCCTTTAATGTATCTACTAATAATTGAAAGTTTTCTTCACTTTGTATATTACCAGCTATAATGATGGCATTTCTTTGGAGATTCTTTTTTCCCCTCCAGCCTGCTGCTGTACTTCCATAATCTTTTTTAAAGGTTTTATTGTCCATCTCTAATAAATCTTTGAGTTTTGGCTTTACTATAAAAAAATCGGGTGCAAACTGTCCTTCTTTTGAAAGAAGACTTCCTTTATTCATAGGACAGACTTCTTGGCAAATATCGCAACCATAGAGGCTATTGCCTAAAGATTTTCTTTCTTCTCTATTTAGGAACTCTTTTTTTTGAGTCAAGTAGGATATACACTTCTTAGAATGAAAGCCTTGTCCTTCCTCTAGGGCTCCTGTAGGACAGGCAGTAATACACCTTTTACACAGGCCACATTTAGAATCGATTTTCTTTGCATTTTCTTCAATGTCTACATTGACGAGTATATGACCTAAGAATATGTAGCTTCCATAGAGGGGATTGATGATAAATCCATTTTTCCCATAATACCCCAATCCACTTCGTTCAGCAATAGCTCGATCTAACAAAAAACCACTATCCGTAAATGGCTTGTACTCTAATTGAGGATAGATTGCCTGGATGGTACTCATAAGGCTATTCATCTTGTCCATTAAAACAATGTGGTAGTCTTTTCCCCAAGCTACTCTAGAGATTTTGCCACCATTTGACTTATCCTCTCCAAAGAAAATGTCGTGCTTATAAAAGATTCCAATGCTAATAATGGACTTTACTTCATCCCACACTTTTAAAGGATTTGTGTTTTTTTCTAAATCTAGCGGTAAAAAAGGAGACAAATCTCCCCTATCTATTCTATCTTCCATTGCAGATCTAGCCTCGTAAAAAATATCCGCACCCGTAAACCCGATCAAATCAATATTTAATTTTTTAGCCTCTTCAATTATTCTATCCTTCATCTACCGTCACCAATACTTTATGAGTGTTAGTATACCATAAATCTGAATAAGTAGAAAGCAGACTTGCACTTCACGCAATTTAGAATTTAGAATTCCCCCTCTAACTACGACCCAAGAGGAATCCTAGGAGATCTATTTAATTCTTACCACTCCAGTATCCTAAGCTTGTAAGAGCCTAGGATACTGGTACGTCTTCAATAACTTTTTGTTCCCCTTTGTATGTAATATATATATCTATAGTCTTCACATCTTTGTCTAATGGGTAAAATTTTACGTATAGTATTTGCTTCCATCCTAGAGGTTGATCTGAAGGAAAATCTACGATACTATAATATGGCAAGGGAAAGAGTGTATTTCCCTTGTCATCCTTAATATACATACTATGAAAATCATCTTTGTTTAATTTATTTTTCTTGGTATTTTCAATAATTGAATTTACCGCAAAGTAACTCTGATCACCATTTACCCAAGAATAGACAATATAGTATTTTTCCTTTATGGTTTTTTCAATACTTATTTTTACATCTCCAAAATTAGCATAATATGGAGACTCGCCATAAGTCTCTTGTAGTAATTCTTCATAATTAGGAGGAACTTGAGTAAAATATCCTAGATACATACTACTATTGGTTCGTCTTACCTGGTTACTTTTCCATCTACATACTGTTATACCTATCAGTAAAAGAGCAACGATTATCAGTGCTTTTGTATATTTTTTCATTTCATCACCTGGTTCATTATATGAGTTTTTCCATTTTATTATGATAAGAGTTTTTTAATATTTAACAAGCCCCTGCCTTGATCATATCTGCCACCTATTATTTTATTTGTTGACTTTAGCAGTCTCTTCTTTATAATATCTGGCGTCAAATTAGGCTCCTTTTGTAATAACAGGGCTATAGCACCTGAAACTACCGGCGTGGACATGGATGTACCACTTAATTGAATATAACCTCTTTCTTTTGACAATATCGCCTTCGCAATAGGTAGGTACTGCTTATTTGCCTTTAAAGAATTTACTTTAACTCCAGGCGCTACTAAATCCGGCTTGGTTTTTCTTGTTATAGTAGGACCACGGCTAGAAAAATCAGCAATCGTGTCGTCTTTTATATCTATCGTTCCCTTTGCATCGGAGCACCCTACCGTTATGACTTTTTGACTAATCCCTGGGGAGTTAATTGTAGTACTTTCTGGTCCTGCATTTCCTGCTGCAGTAACTACTACGATTCCTTTAGACCATAGTGCATTTACGCCCTTTACTAAGGGATCATCGTTTTCTTTTAAATCTGGATTAGAGCCAAGGGATAAAGACATAATTTTTATATTATACTTCTCTCTATTATTTAAAACCCATTGCATCCCAGCG
>NZ_CALNCS010000007.1 GCF_937875145.1 Alkalibaculum bacchi
TGGAACAGATTATGGTAGTAGAACTGAAGATGGTCGAAATTATAAAGTGATTTTGCCTGATTTTAGGCACAAAAAATGTATCCTCCATTGTGAAGATGGCGACCTGGAAATGCCTGCTTTTACAATAGAATTCGAAAGGTAAAAATAATGAGAGAACTAGAATTGCTTTTAGAAAATTTTTGGATTTATAAAGAAGAAGATAAGGAATTATATTATGCCATTAAAGATAGCATCGCTAAGTTTAAGATTTTTTTAAATGAAAAATTAGGTTATCACGTCATTGTAAATCCTAGTGTAATTAAATTAGAAAAGATACCAGGTAGAGCAGAAAGCTTCATGGGAATAGAAGACTTTGTCGATTCTATGGAATACGCTTTTTTATGTCTACTCTTAATGTTTTTAGAGGACAAGACAAAAGAAGAGCAATTTGTACTGTCTGAAATCACAGAGTACATAAAAGGCAATTTTATGGGAGAAGAAGAGGTAGATTGGACTTTATATCGCCATAGGAAACATTTGATTAAAGTGCTAAAGTTTGCGCAGGAAGCTCATATGATTCAGGTAGACGATGGTGACGAACAAGTTTTTGCAAGGAGCATGGATGCAGAAGTATTATATGAAAGCACTGGATTATCAAGGTATTTTGTCCGCAGCTTTGGCACAAATATTTTAGAATATAGATCTTATAAAGATTTTGAGCAAGAAGAATGGGCTAATTTGGACAAGGATAGAGGGTTTATGAGACGTCATAGAGTTTATAGAAGGCTCCTTATGGCCCCTATTATGTACAATGAAGGAAATGAAGATGCAGATTACGATTATGTAAAAAAACAGAGGGGTATGATTGAAAGTGACCTAGAAAAGTATTTAGGCTACAATTTACACGTCCATCGAAATGGAGCATTAATCGTACTTGACCCAGAAAAGAACATAAAAGACACCTTTCCTAGCACAAAAGCAATTAGTGATGTAGTGCTGCTTTTTAACGCATTGATTGTAAAAAAAATAAAAAATCATGAAATTTCCGTAAACAAGGGTGGAACCATTATTTTATCAAAAGGAAATTTTGAGGAATTTGTAAACGAGTTAAAAAGTAAGACGGATCATGGATGGAGTAAGGAATATCGCGAGATGAATTTCTCTATCTTAGCGGAAAGAATATTGGATTACATGGAAGAGTTTCAAATGGTTTCTATTATTGAAATGGGAAAAACAGTAGAAATCATGCCACTGGTTGGAAAGGTTATTGGCACATATCCAAAAGATTATTTAGAAAACTTAGAGGAGAGGAATTAAATTGAATGACAATCGATGGATGATGAATAGAGCAGGTCTTATAAACTTCTGGTATTATGATGAAGAAGAATTCAATTTTTCGGATGGCAGATTACTCCTTAGAGGTTCTAATGGATCAGGAAAGTCCGTAACGATGCAAAGTTTTATTCCATTGTTATTAGATGCAAACAAGAGCCCTGAAAGATTAGATCCCTTTGGTTCAAAAGCTCGAAAGATGGAAAATTATCTTCTTGGTGAGGAAGGCGAAGGAAAAGACGAATCCTTAGCTTATTTGTACATGGAATTTAAGAAAAAACAGACGGACAAGACCTTGACGATCGGTATAGGATTTAAGGCAGTTAGAGGAAAGCCTTTGAGGTCTTGGGGTTTTGTTATAAATGATGGAAGGAGAATAGGAAAGGACTTCTTTCTTTACAAGGACATTGGTGAGAAGATTCCACTTACCATAAAAGAACTCCAGAATAGGATAGGTGAAGGTGGAAAGGTCACAGATGGACAGAAAGAGTACATGAAAATGGTCAATGATTTGCTATTTGGATTTTCTGAATTAGATGAATACGAAGAACTCATAAAACTTTTAGTCCAGCTTAGAAGTCCTAAACTATCAAAAGACTTTAGACCCACAGTAATCTATGAAATAATGGAAAATTCCTTACAACCTCTATCAGAAGACGATTTGCGACCTATGTCTGAAGCCATCGAAAATATGGACAATATAAAGAGTCGGTTAGAAGAGTTAAAAAGTAGCAAAAAGTCTGGAGAAAAAATAAAGAATGCGTATGATAAGTACAATAAATTTCTCTTATTAGAAAAAACAAAAACGTTTATCGATGAAAATAAAAAGCTGAGTCATTTTTACAAGGATAAATCTATATTAGCAAAAGAAAAGACAAGAGCCCAAGAGTCTTACCAATCATTAAATCGAGATATCGAGCGCTTGTCTATTCAATTAGAAACAGTAAAGGAAAAAAAGAAAGAGTTAGATCAACACGATAGCCTACAAATTAAAGAAAAAATTCTCCAAACTCAAGACGAGATAGACAGATTAAATGAACAAATAAAAGATAAAAACAAACAACTAGATCGAAAAAAGGAAGCACAGCGAAAAAATCATTATGAGGAAGAACAATATGTAGAAAAAAAAGAGAAATTGCATGAAGAAATAGAAGAACATTTAGAAGAACTAGAAAATCTCTCCATAGATTTTGCCTTTGATGAGCATTGTTTTTTACAAGATGAAATAGAAAAGAAATTAGAAGAAAAGTACGATTTTGCTTATATAAAAGGTGAGACAAGAAAGATTACAGACAAAATTGAAGATGGTATCAAGGCTCTCGAAGATCAGAAGCGAAAAAACAAAGATCATGATGAAGTTTTAGCAGAGTTGGAAGAAACCAAAAATAAACGAGATGAATTCTTTCGATTGTTAGAGCAGTGTAGAGGGCTACTATTAGAGACGAAAGAAGAATATTTAGAAAAAATCTATTATTGGAAAGATCAAAACCGTATTTTAAATATTTCAGATAATGCGATTAATGATATTGCTAGGGGAATCAATAATTTCGACGTAGGCAGTGATATAAATGAGGTTTTAGAAAGAATTCGCCAGGAGTACCATAGTATTCAAAGTGAAATAAACGTCAAGACCTACGAAAT
>NZ_CALNCS010000008.1 GCF_937875145.1 Alkalibaculum bacchi
GGTGTTTACGAGATTATAAACCATCAAAGAGGTAATTATTTTGCTTCATCGAAGCAAGAGATCGTTATTTCAAAAGTTATGGTCCGAGATATAAACAAAAAGAGAAAAATTGATGTGCCAGCAGAGCACTTGACTATGGACTTTAAGGATATACTCGATGATGAAGAAATTAAAGTAGTTATCTGCGTTATGGGCGGTCTAGAAGCAGAGTATCGTTATATGATACAATCAATGAAAAGAGGCAAGCATGTCATTACGGCAAATAAAGCAGTTGTATCAGAATATATGGATGTACTTTACCAGACAGCTAGAGAAAACAATGTTAGTTTCTTATACGAGGCAAGCGTCGGCGGCGGAATTCCAATCATCACTTCTCTAATCCAAATTCTTAGAATTAATCAAATCAGTGAAATTAAAGGGATTTTAAATGGAACGACTAACTTTATCCTCAGTAAGATGAGCGAAGAGGGCTGGGACTTTGAAGAGACTCTAAAAAAGGCGCAAGAATTAGGATTTGCAGAAGCAGATCCTACAGCAGATATTGAAGGCTTTGATGTCTCACGAAAACTGTCCATTTTATCTTCTATGTCTTTTGGATTTCATATTAAGGATGAAGATATTAAAAAAAGAGGGATAAAAGAAATTACTTCTGCAGACATCGATACCATCAGCGATATGGGATATGTAATTAAGTATTTAGCCCACTCTAAATTAGACGGTAAGACTTATTACGCTACGGTTGAACCTGTGTTACTGTCAACAAAAGATATAATGAGTAATGTAAATGAAGAGTTTAATATCATATCTATAAATGGAGATATTATCGGTGAGTTACAGTTTTATGGAAAAGGGGCAGGGAAAGATGCTACTGCTAATGCTGTGGTAGGAGATTTAATGTATATTGTCAATGCAGATTTTAGAAAACAAGAAATTATATTAGATCAGCAATTAGAAAACGGCGGAATAAAAGAGTTCTCAGGTAAATACTATCTAAGAGCAGATAGCGATAATCACGAAGAGTTTAGCCATATTATAGATACAATTAGTGATTTTTCAAAAAATAAAAAAATTATATTTAATAGGAGTAAAGTTTTCGTTGTTACAGATGAAGTCCGAGCCGATCAATTTGAAGAATTAGTCCTTGAACTTAAATCAAAAAACATCAATTTATTTTACGCTAGAATATATTCATAATGGGGGACAAAGATACAAATGAAGAATCTTATCGTTCAAAAATACGGTGGAACAAGTGTAGGGGACATTGAAAGAATAAAAAACGTGGCAAGGCGGGTAATCAAGACAAAAGAATCTGGGAAAGATGTAGTGGTAGTAGTATCAGCAATGGGAGATTCTACAGACCATTTGTTAGAAATGGCTTATACCATTAGCGAAAAACCTGAAGCAAGAGAGATGGATATGCTTCTTGCAACTGGTGAACAAGTTTCTATTGCTTTATTAGCCATCGCCATACAAGAAATGGGTCACGATGTCATATCTTTAACGGGTGCACAGTGTGGAATCATCACTTCTGATCGATTTAATAAGGCCAAAATAGATTCTATCAATACTATGCGGATAAAGAGAGAACTACAAAGTAAAAAAATCGTTATTGTAGCAGGATTTCAAGGGGTCAATGCCAATAAGGATATTACTACATTAGGTAGGGGTGGCTCTGACACTACTGCAGTAGCTTTAGCAGTGGCTTTAGAAGCAGAAAAGTGTGAGATTTATACGGATGTCAATGGAGTGTATACTGCAGATCCAAGGATTGTGCCAGAAGCTAGTTTAATACCAGCTATTTCCTATGATGAAGTAATTGAATTGGCAGCACTAGGTGCAAAAGTTTTACATCCACGTTCTGTGGAACTAGCAGGGAATTATAAAGTACCTTTAGTAGTCCGATCTAGTTTTAATGACCATGAAGGTACAATTATTGAGGAGGATATAAACATGGAAAAAGTTTTAATTAGAGGAATATCATTAGATGAAGACATTGCAAAAATATCTGTTTTAGGAGTCCCAGACAAACCAGGTATTGCATTTAAATTATTTAGTTTATTATCAAAGGAAGACATTCATGTAGATATGATTGTACAAAATGTCAATAGAAATGGAGTAAATGACATTACATTTACAGTAGCCATGGATGAACTTCAAAGGGCTAACGAAACAGCCCAAAAATTTGCGTTTGATGTAGAAGCGGAAAGAGTCGTATATGATACAGGCGTATCTAAATTATCTGTTGTAGGTACAGGTGTAGTAGCCAACGCAGAAGTAGCCTCAAAATTCTTTGAAGCTCTTTACGAAATAGGCATCAATATTCAAGCTATCAGCACTTCAGAAATAAAGATTTCTTGCATTATTGACAAAGAAAAAGGCAAAGAGGCTATGAAGTATATTCATAAGAAGTTTGATATGTAAAAACAGCTTTAAGGTGGTCTGCAAATATGAGACTAGCGTCGCAGTGGACGATGAACATGGAACAATGAATAATGAACAACTTCAAAAGTGATAAAAGTCGCATATTTGTACTGTTCAATATTTACTATTCGGTGTTCATCGTTCATTAATGTTTTTTCAGCTTTCTGTTGTTTGGTTTTCCCGTCCAACCGACGTTATTCCTTTTGTGATAATAGTTCCACTTCTCTTGTAATCCTTTCTACATACTCTGAATCTTCCATAAATATTAAGTTGAATTTAATATGATAGATTAAAGAGTCTAAGGTGGATTTGGCTACTAGGTAGGCGGCAGCGCCATCGCTTAGGTAATTTTTATTTCCTTTATCGATAATTTTTTCTATTATTTTCATTAATTCTACTATGTTATGGGTCATCCTTAAAGGAATTTCTACAGCTTCCTTATATGCATTTTGTAGCTCTTCATTCTTAGCTCTTTTGTCTTCATCAGTATCTATCTCTCGTTTCATGACGTCTACAACTCTTTTATAAGATAATGTATCTCTGTCCATGTCAAATAAGAACTCATTTCGGTAGACAGTACACTGTACGGTATACTCTTTTAATTCTTCAATAAATACTGGGTTCTTCGTTTTTTCTATCGTATGGCGAAGGGCCATTTCAGCCATAGCTGCTGCGGAAGCTCCACAAAGTCCAGCCACACTTCCACCAGCAGGAGTACCGGGTTTAGAAGCGATTTCTTCTAGAAAAACTTTTATAGATTGATCTGCAATAGACATAAAATCTCTCCTCAATTGTTGTGAATATTAGTATGTGCGGATTGAGAGAAATTTAAACTAAAATAAGGTGGCAGGTGGTTACGAAATGATCTGCTGATTTTTCTTAGAATGGAGAACTAAATCAAATAAGGTCATGTGACGATGACCTTATTTGATTTTAGGTAAATGTATGGACACAATATCATTTTCATAATATGCGTTTATTTGGCTTTTGTCGATCCCGATTAAAGAAAAACTCCTTTGACAATAAGAATAGCTATGTTCTTTTAAGGTATAATCGTCATTGTCTTCATCTAAAATATCTTCTCTGTTTGCTTCAACATAGAGGGTATTGTCTTCTATATATATTGACAATTCATCTTTATTAAACCCTATTAGTTTCATAAGTACAACATATTCGTGATCCTTTTCATTAATAGTTGCATCTATTCTCCTGTCTTCAGGCTCTCCTGTAAATAAGCGTGCAATGTTTTCAAATTTATTTTTTTCGCGGTAATCCATGACATCACCCTCCTTGCTTTACCTGTTTTGGTGGATAAAGGAACACAAGTAAAACATTTTTTATAGTGCATTATATTCCAGCAAGGATAAAACGTTACAGCAAGATCCATGAGTTACAAATTATCGCAAAATTACAGCTACCTTTGTTCATTATATAAAATGTTATTTAAAGTATAATACAAAAAAGAGGATAAAAATGATGGACTGAAAAAAACAGAAAGCGGATTAGCAGAAAAGGTAAATTACAGTAAAAAAGGAGATATAGAAAATCATGTTTCTATATCTCCTAGATACTTTATGCAGAAAGGAGAATTGTGTGATTATTCGTTTAAATTAATATGACAGTAGCCATTTGGGTTTTTTTTGAGATAATCTTGGTGGTACTCTTCCGCTTCAAAAAATTTTTCTAATGGCTTGATTTCAGTAACGATTGGTTTTGATAAGCTGCTTTGTAATTGATCTTTAGAGTCTAATATAAGCTCTAAATCCTCCTCATCTAGATAATAAATGCCCGTTCGGTATTGAGTACCAATATCGTTTCCTTGTCTGTTTGAGAGAGTAGGGTCTATAATTGCCCAAAATTTATCTAAAATGGTTTCTAAGTGAATCTTATCTTCATTGTACTGTATCATCACCGCTTCTGTATGATTTGTATTGCCAGTACAAACTTCTTCATAAGTAGGATGTAAAGTAATTCCGTTTGCATAACCAGACTTTGTCATGTCAACGCCATCTAGTCTTTGGAAATAAGCCTGTACACCCCAAAAACATCCACCTGCTAAAACAATACTTTTCATAATACACCACCTCTTAAAGTTCTGCCATAGCTTGCAATCAATTGCTCTACGCTAAGCTTGTACCCTTGAGCAAGCCTGGCATGGGTGGTACTATAAAGTACCACTCCATAAGTTTTAAGATATAAAATTAAGTAAATTTAACACTCTAGATACTGTTTAACAATCGCTTACTATTGTTATGAAATCATGAGGGATAATTAAGGTTTTCTTCGGTGCTATTATTTAATAAATCTAGATACAATTTTGCCTCGTAAATTGCCATATTTAGATTCATATCTTGATAGTTTCCACATTCAATTGAACTTGCACCAGGAACTTGTCCTTTAAAATGAGATATGAATTCATATAGTTCTTTCATGAGAGGTAGTATTTCTTCAGAAGTATGATCTCCAGCTAAGATCAAGTAAAAACCAGTTCTGCAGCCCATAGGGCCAAAATATATAATTTGTTCTTTGTATTCATTATGATTCCTTAAAAAGGTTGCCCCTAGATGTTCCATTGTATGCATTTCTGCAGTGTTCATTACAGGTTCTATATTTGGTTGTTTCATCCGAATATCAAATGTTGTGATGACAGAGCCGTTTACTTCGTCTCTTCGAGATACATATAATCCCTTTAAAAGTTTTTCATGATCTATAGTAAAACTTGTGATTTTATTCATTTTTAAACCTCCTCGTGTAACTAGTATATCATAAAATATCACAGATTGCCTCAGCAGCGTACTCGTAAAAGAATAAAGATTCTAGAGGATTCTAGAATCTTTTAGTAGTCTCGAATTAACAATTCATCTATAATGTATTTTAGTCTATCTTTGCTTTCGCAATCTGGCAATTTTCTTAGGGAGTCGTATGCTTTTTGAGTGTATTTATTTGCAAGAATTCTAGACTGTTCTAAACCATTGTTTTCAATGACGGCTGAGTGTATAAGGCCAATTTCTTCATTAGTAAAGGTACTGTTTTTTAACAAGTTTTCTAGTTTGCCGTCTTTATCCTTTTGCAATGCGTAAATGACAGGCAAAGTTAAATAACCTTGTTTTAAGTCGTTCATAGTGCTTTTTTTAATAACATTTTTTGTTGAGTAATCTAAACAATCGTCAATAATCTGAAAGGCCATACCAACTCGGTATCCAGTTTTTCCTAATGCATTTTTTATCTTTTCATTTGCATTTGCTTCTTCTGCACCTACTAATAGGCTAGCAGAAAATAATGAAGCTGTTTTTCCTGTAATAATACGTAGATATTGTATTATGCTGGAGTTAAATTTATAGCGTAAACTATACTGGGTAAGTTCACCCCGACAAATTTTCATAATTAGTTTTGATAAGCCTATTGCGCTTTCTTTGTGAAAGTCCTCATTCACTAAAGTGAAGATCTTTGCGAATAAGTAATCACCAATAAAAACAGCAGAGTCTTTGCCGTATTTGCTTTGTACACTTTCAACTCCTCTTCTAAGCTTTGCTTCGTCGATAATATCATCATGAATCAAAGTTGCAATATGCAGCATTTCTACAATAGCAGCTAAATTGAGGATATTGATTTTTGGCTCTTCGCCAAAGGTAGAACCCAATAGAACAAAAGCCGGTCGAAGCAATTTGCCACCTGATTGGACTGTGTCGTGTACTGCATTTATGATAAAATCATGCGAATCTCTTACAGAATCTTCAATGATTTTTGTGACTTCATCTAATTGTTCTTGAAGGTCTGGGTACAAATTCCAGAAATTACTCATTTTAATCTCACCTTTTTATTTTTAAAGTTAAAATTACCTTTTAGCAAGTATTTTAGCAAGTAATTAGAAGCGATACCAATAAATATACCTGTAGGTATGGCTACTAATAGTAAGTAAGGCCAAAGCAAAAATATATTTTTATTTTGAAGAATTAAAACAGCTACCGTTAATTGCCCTGCATTATGAAAAACAGCGCCAATAATGCTAACTGCTATTAGACTAAAATTATTATTTGACAATTTCAAGGTTACATACATAGCAATTAAACTAAATATACCACCGGTTAGAGAATAAATTAAGACAGTCATATTGCCAAACATAAAGGAACTAAGAAATGTTCGAGCTATGACGATTAATAAGCTCTCCTTAAAACTTAATGTAGAAAGAGCTAGTAAAGTGGCAATATTGGCTAGACCAAGCTTTGCTCCTTGTATAGGAATAGCGGGTAGTAGAGATTCTACATAACTTAAGATCATGGCTTGTGCTACTAACATGGAGATGTATACTAATTTTCGAGTAGAAATTTTCATAATATCACCTTAATTATTTGGTATAATTTCAGCGATTACCTGATTAGGCAAACAAACGATCATCTCGCTGATTTGGTCAATAGGTGTGTTGTGCACACAAATTTGGTCTGGACAATCTGCTTCATAAATGCGAACTACGCCATCTTCTATCTTGATTTTATTCAAACCCAGATCCGTTTCTACAGTAAAGGTTTCATTTGTCTCTACTGTTAGTGGGATTTCCTTGTACACTTTGCCTTCAGAAGTAACCCTTAAAAGTGTTTCTGCTTTGCTACCTTTATTTAAGTTTATAGATACAATTCCAATTAGGGCTATTATAAGAACGCCTAGTATTATCCAAATATCTCGTTTCTTCACATTTTCACCTATATTTCGTGTTCGTATTTATTGAAAAAATCCTTCTTCTTTTCGAAGAAGGATTTCCTTTTTTCATATATTAAGAAAGTCCTACTTTGTACTTATAAAAGTGAATACTTTAATCATTATTATACCATTTAATACTAATTTAGCAAAGTCCAGTCCAAGTCCTAGAATACAGGGCTAGTCCAATGCACAATTGCTATTTTTCTTCGAATTCGTCAAAGTATAAATATGACTTTTTTACAAAGCCGAGTTTTGACCACCAACGTTTGATAGCAGGAATTACATAGTAATCTAAGCCTAGGGCACGACCAGCACCTTCCATTAGGGCAATTGCACAAACAATATACCAAATCATAGAAGCATCAGCCATTCCTGTAAAGGCAATACCTATACCCATACCAACGCTAACAAGAGAAGCTAAGAAAGTAAATAGGCCAAATATTAAGCATAATCCGATAACTATTTCACCTACAACCATCATTGTTTGGAATGGCACTTCAATAGGTTTGATAATGCTATTAACCATATTGACCATCCACTTAGGGGCATTCATTATAGCATCTCCAAAACCAGCTGGTTCGTGATCTACTGCCCATTGGAAGAATGGGTGTAGTTGATTTGCAGCTTCTGCAGTAGCATTACCCACATCACCTACTATAGTGCCAGCACCACCTGTAGCAGCAGTTACCGCTTCAGCAGCTTCAGCAACTTGAGCAGCAGCACCTGGTGTGGCTGTACCAACATCTCCAGCATTAGAAGCATAGCCCGCAATGGCGTTAATTGTATCGACAACTTTAGGAGATTCCAACCAGCCTTCACCGATTTTTACCATACCTTCAACTACCCACATATAACCCAACCATAATCGTAACGGCAATTTCCAAATGTTCTTAGAAGATGAGGAGAATAAACCTCCAAATACGCTTCTTCTGTTTTTAACGTGGAAGAATTCATGTCTGAGATAGTTCCACACTTGTCTTATACCAGCAACACCGATTTGATAGTAGATATTGACTATGTGCTTAATCAATACGGCAAGCCAGCCAGATGAGTTAAATCCAGTTTCTGCAACAGCATATTGAGAACCAATGGACACCATGAATCCGTGATAATCTTGTTTATGTTTGTGTAAACTCTCATCTTTAATAAGTGCTGCAACGTTCATTGCTGCAGTATGTCCAGTTTGTTCAGCAGCTTCTACAATTTGTGGCAATGGACCTGTTTCATCTTCGTAAGAGGCACTATCTCCTATAACAAATACATTGCGAGCAGCTTTTCCGTCCTTCAATGGTTGTAAAGATTCGTTTACTACGATTCTTCCACCTCTGCCAAGGTCAAAGCCTAATTGGCTAAGAGTAGATTTATTCTTAATACCTGTAGTCCAGATTAATGTTTTAGTAGGGATTTCTGTGCCGTCTTTTAGCGTTACCGAATCAGGACCTACTTTAACTACTGGTGAGTTTTTAAGAAGTTGAATGCCTAATTTTTTATAGCGTTTTTCAACTTTAGCCACTTGAGCGTCGTTTTTTAACATGTTTAATATACGGTTCATGGCTTCGATATTATAGATTGTTACTTCTTTTTCATCAATATTATATTTTCTTGATAGGTGTTTTTTTGCTTCGCCAATTTCGCCTACCATCTCAACACCTGTAAATCCACCGCCGCATACTGCAAAAGTAAGGAGCTGTTTTCTCTTGGCAGAATCTTTTTCTGTGGAAGCTTGAGCAAACATGTCCTCAATGTGATTTCTTAGTAATACAGCATCTTCAAAAGACCATAATGTAAATGAATTTTCCTCTGCTCCCTCTACTCCGAAGAAGTTTGGTTCATTACCTGCACCCATAATGAGATAATCATAACTATAAGTCCCATTATCTGATTTTAATTGATTCTTAGAAAAATCAAATTCTTTTATGCTGTCTCTTACCACATTCACTTTGCGACCAGCAAAAATCTTTTGCAAGTTTATTTGAACGGATTCAGGTTCTGTACGATGACCAGCTACTTCATGTAACTCTGTCATAAGAGTATGAAAGTTATTTTTGTCAATTAAGGTTATTTCTACATGGTCGTCATGTTTAAATAATTTATGCAGGGTTTTACCAGCTTTGACACCAGAATAACTTCCGCCTACGATTACTATCTTCTTTGCCATTTTAATCCTCCTTAAATTTTTGTGATATACATAAATATACGGTATAAATAAATGCACTACAAAAAAAACACTAAAAAACAATAAAATTATGGTAAATATTTTGTGTAAGTATATATTAATATATTTTATCCATTAATTCAACAATTTATTTATGAACTAGCAAATACACGATTGGACTCAAAAAAGCTTTAAACTGTGAAAAAATAATTGGATAGTTTACATTAGAAGACAAAATATGCATGACAATTTTGCTAAAATGAGTGATAAAAAGACAGGAGGGGTTCCTATGGGACAAGTTTACGTTATAACCTCAGGAAAAGGTGGCGTAGGAAAAACCACAACGACAGCAAATCTAGGTTCCGCACTGGCTATGATGAATAAAAGAGTAGTCGTAATCGATGCAGATATTGGACTTAGGAATCTCGATGTTGTAATGGGTTTAGAAAATCAAATTGTATATAATGTAGTAGACGTAGTAGAGGGAAGATGTAGATTTAGCCAAGCTTTAATTAAAGATAAGCGTTTTGAAGAGCTCTATTTGCTTCCAGCTGCTCAAACCAATAGTAAAACCGATATTGCACCAGGCGATATGATAGAGTTATGTGATGAACTGCGAGCAGAATTCGACTATATACTTATTGATTGCCCTGCAGGTATTGAGAGAGGTTTTGAAAATGCCATAGCAGGAGCAGACAAGTCTATTGTAGTTACAGTTCCTGAAGTATCAGCAGTTCGGGATGCAGATCGAATTATTGGTTTGTTGAATAGTGCAGGTATAGAAGAAGTGAATCTAATAGTAAATAGAGTAAGATTAGATTTAGTAAAAAAAGGTGAGATGCTAAGTGTAGACGATATGCTTGATATTTTAGCAGCAAAGCTTTTGGGCATTGTTCCGGATAATAAAGATATTGTAATTACAACAAATAGGGGAGAACCAGTAGTCAGCAATCAAAAATCCCTTACTGGACAAGCGTATCGTAATATTGCCGAGAGAGTTCTAGGTGAAGAAGTACCTTATGTAGAATTAGATGTGAAAAAGAATTTTATTCAGTGGCTTTTCAGTACCAATTAAGGAGATGAATGAATATGCTGTTTTTTAGAGGAAAACAAGACAGTAAGGATATTGCCAAAAGAAGGCTTCAAAGTTTACTATCCAATGAAAAAAATAATATGAATACAGAAAAATTAGATATGATTAAGTCAGAAATCATCCATTCCGTAGAGGATCACTTTCCAGTAAATCGAAGTTCTAGTGAAATTTACATAACAGAAGAAAACAAAGAATCTGCAATCGTAGTCATCCTCCCTATAGTAAAAGAGAAAGTATAGTAGCTTTCTCTTTTTTATGTTACAATATACGAATCAGCAGATTGGCTTGCACAAGAAAATGAATTAATTTCTATGAGCAAGTGCAAGTCTGACAAGGGTATCACTAATGCTTGTCTGCATCGCTTCGCTCGTTGACAAGCAAAGTGACACTCCAAACGACCGAGACCGTGTAAGCGGTCGAAGCAATCTGCGGTGTACATTCTATGTAAAAGCTTTAAAGTCATCAAGGGTGACTAAAGGACCTAAACGAAACTGGGAGGTTAAATTGAAACCATTAAGTTACATAAAAAAGATTGATTATACATTAGTATTTGTTATACTGGCTCTTTTTACCATAGGCATGATTGCCATTTGGGTAGCGACGGATACAGAGAATTTTATTGCAGGAGAGTCTTCAAATTATATTTTTAAACAATTAGTTGCCTTTACTATAGGTGTGGTGGGAATGATTATTGTTATGAGTATTGATTATCACTTTCTTGGTCAATATTGGATTCATATATATATATTATGTTTAGTTTTGCTAGTAATAGTGTGGATGCCTGGTATTGGCGTAGTCAATAAGGGGACAAGAGGTTGGATTAATTTAGGTTTTATGGAATTGCAAACCTCAGAAATTGGAAAATTACTTTTTATCATATCTTTTGGTAAATTATTAGATAAGCGAAAGGATAAATTAAATCGAATTGTGGATTTATTGCCTTTGGCGCTTTTCATAACACCTGTTATTGCCTTAATTGCTATTCAGCCAGATATGGGGCAAGCATTGGTATATGTAGTTATTGCAGCAGGAATGCTCTTTGTAGCAGGACTTAATACTAAGTACATTTATGGGGTTATCGCTAGTGTCATTGTAGGGTTTCCTCTCTTATGGAATTTCTATATGCATGATTATCAGAAAAAGCGATTGATTACCTTTTTTAATCCAGCGAATGACCCTTTAGGTGATGGGTATCACGCCATACAGTCTATGACTGCAATAGGCTCAGGGGGAGTTTTCGGAAAGGGCTTTGGTGCAGAAAATACGATGACAAAGCTAAACTACTTGCCTGCCCAATGGACTGATTTTATATTCTCTGTTATTTCGGAGACAACTGGATTTATCGGTGCAACTGTTGTAGTATTGCTCTTTGGTTTGTTTTTATACAGATTACTAAAAGGTGCAAGCGAAGCCAAAGATCACTATGGAACCTTGATTATTTCAGGAGTATTTTTCATGTTCTTGTTTCAAATAGTAGAAAACATAGGTATGACTATGGGAATTATGCCTATTACAGGAATAACATTGCCATTTTTAAGCTACGGAGGTAGCTCTATTATGACGAATATGATTATAATAGGTATGGTATTAAATGTGT
>NZ_CALNCS010000009.1 GCF_937875145.1 Alkalibaculum bacchi
CAGATTGTGTGAAAATAAGCTTTTTATGCCACGTTTGGACACGATAATATTACATTTTGAACCCATTTTTGTTTGTTTTTGGTGATATTCAAAAAATGTAGTAAAATACAGGCCTTGAAGTACTCCGTTAACTTCTTGGCTCCCATTAAATTTATTACTCTTTTTAAATTATAGACAAAAAAGTGCATAGAGGACTCAGCCTTCACTTTTTCATTACCTCGTAATAGAAAATATGAAAACCCCAGTTCTCTTTTTATTGTTCCAAATACATGTTCAACAATCATTTGCCTCTGTTTGTAGAGCTCTTTATTTTCAAAGTACCTTTCATCTGCACGTTCATATATTTCTTCTAAAGGTCCTCTTATTATCTGCCTACCTCGCTCTGCATTGGTACACTTCTTTTTTACAGGGCAGCTTCTGCATGCTTTATAGTTCGTATATTTTTTGTTTTTAGTACTTTCTTTGCTCTTGCAAGGTAACTTATGACCTTGTGGACATGTATATGAATTGTCTTCTCTGTTATATATGAACTTATCCTTCGAATATCCTTCTTCGCCATTAGGAGTAGCTAGTTTTGGTCTTGCTACAATAGTTGTCATATTGTGTTTTTCACATTCTTGTAGTTCTTCACCTGTATAGTATCCTTTATCTGCTAATACAATTAGTTCATCTTCTAAACTTAGTTCTAGTTCTTCTTTTGCTTTTGATGAAATATTATAAAGTTGACCTTGATCAGCTGGGCTACTGACAACATCTACAGCAACAACTAAATGGTGTTCGCTATCTACAGCTATTTGTACGTTGTGCGAAATATCTGTTCCATTATTGCTTGTACCCATATGTCTTGCATCTGGGTCTGTTATAGATATTTCACCTTCTTCTTCAATGCGTTTTCCAAGCTCAGTAAGCTCTTCTATTTTCTTTTTTGCGTCTGCTATCTTCGCAAGGATTTCTTCTTTAGATAATTTCACTGTCTCATTCGATTCGAAGTCGTCAGATGCAGCCAGTAGCTCCATATATTTATTTGCACTTTCCTCAAAGTGAGCAATCTGCTTTTTAACTTTTCCTTTTGTATAATTCTTTCTTCTAGAATTATTCGCTCTAAATTTGCTACCATCTACAGCAATCATCTCTTTACCATATAGGCCTAATTCTTTGCATATAGAAGAAAATTGCTTAAATAGATTTGTTAGGCTTTGTTTGTTGTCTTTTCGAAAATCTGCAATCGTCTTAAAATCAGGCTTTAAATTCTTTACTAGCCACATTACTTCTACATTTCGATGACATTCTTTTTCTAACTTCCTTGATGATCGAATGCCCTCGAAATATCCATAGGTATACAGCTTACACATATCCTTAGGATCATATGGCTTTCTTCCGGTCTTTTTAGGTGTAGCATATGTGAAGCCTAGCTTTTCCATGTCTAAGCTATCGATTAATGCATCAATTACTCTAACAGGATTATCATCAGCAATCTTATCATCATAGGATTCAGGTATGAAACCAACTTGATTTCTATTGAATTCTGTACGAATATATCTTGACATAACTACACCTCGAATTTCGACTTTTATAACTATATTATACTATATTTTTACTATTTGAGGTGTAGAAACCTTTGTTTTCACACAGTCTGCCGTCCCCATATGCCCTATATTTTTGTCTCGCCAGTGCAATAAGAGCAAACGGCAGCAGGAGTCGTAAATTTTAGTTTCATATCTTTGAGGGTATGGATATCTTGTGTTTGTCTCAGGTATTTCGACAGTAAAAACGTTCCCTGTCCTGTAATGCCATTGACAAAGATAATCTTTGCGGAAGAATTTACTTGTTTAATATTAAAGGCGAAGACTTCACGTTCTGCTTGAGATACAATATCCCCTTTCGTAACGACGACAATATCTGCAAACTTTAGCATAGGACCTATTTTTCGAGGGGTATTTATACCAGACAGATTGTCAATGACACAGATAGATAAAATGCCGTTAATATAAGGAGAGCAGCGATTGCAGAGTCCAGCACTTTCTGTAATCAGTATTTCAAAATCCGATTGGATTCCCCACTGGACGGCATCCTCGATATTGCTGACAAAAAAGTGATCGGGGCATATTTTTCCTGAAAAACCAGTTTCAACAGGGATACCTGCTTCCTCGTAACGCAAATTGTCAAAAGAAGTGAGGCAGTCAAATTTTACGACGCCAATATTGCCATTAGGCATGTCCATAGATTCAATTAATTTTATAATAACAGAGGTCTTCCCAGAAGATGGGGGACCCGCTACATTAATTAGTTTCATAAGCGTCTCCTTTAAGATTTTATAAAATCGTATATCTTACTCGCTATTGTTCATAGTGTATCATAAATAAAAAGTCAGAAACAAGGATGTGTTTTATGAAATTGTTCTATTGAAGCATTCAATGTTAGACGCTGAAACACAAGCAGTGGGTGCCCGTACATCTAGGTACTATTCGATATTTATTGACAAACAGATGAGGTCTAACTATAATAAATGTAAGCGATCTAAAACAAACTGAATTAAATTAAAGTGAACATATTACAATTATATCATATGTAATTACATATAAAAGCAATTTATGATATTTTGTAACCTTAATAAATTAAAAAAATAGTAGTATATATTATTACCTGTGACGGAGTATTCGTGCTTATTCATCGAGCATAAAAAATAGCACAGTAGGATGGAAAATATGAGATACATAGAAAAAACGGATTTCAAAAATAAGAATTTCATATTAAAGATATTAATGCTGCTTCTTTGCCTAGGCGCTTTAATTTTTGCATCTTTTTTAATTGGTAGGTACCAATTCACCTTAAGAACCTTGCTCGATATCTTTGCCTCTCGCTTTACAGAGGTAGAAAGATATTGGGAAAAGACACTAGAGGTAGTTATCTTGCAGGTACGCTTTCCTAGGATTATTTTGGCTGTCTTAGTAGGTGGCGCCTTATCTATTTCCGGAGCCTCTTATCAAACCCTATTCAAAAATCCAATGGTATCACCAGATATTCTAGGGGTATCAGCAGGGGCTGGTTTTGGGGCGGCATTGGCTATGATCAACGATGCAAACTGGATTGAAATTCAGCTTTGTGCTTTTGTTTTTGGGCTACTAGCCGTTTCAATTGCCTACATCATATCCCATGTTTTTGGGGGGCAGTCTATTACCATATTAGTACTTGCAGGAGTAGTCACATCCAGTTTTTTTCAGGCACTCTTATCTATCGTCAAAACACTTGCAGATACAGATAATGAGCTTCCCTCTATAACCTTTTGGCTTATGGGAAGCCTTAGCAGAGCTACTAATAGGGACGTGCTTATTATGTTGCCAGCCCTGTGCATTTCGCTTTTTCTATTGTACTTTTTTCGTCATCAGATCAATGCACTTTCTGCTGGCGAGGATGTGGTTCAGACAATGGGCGTCAATGTCCCATTAGTAAAACTAGTCATCGTCATCAGTTCCACTTTGATGACAGTAGTCTCTGTAGGCATATGTGGGATCATTGGGTGGATTGGCATGGTCATCCCTCATTTAGCTCGAATGATTACAGGGGCAGATTATAACAAGATGGCTTCTGTATCTTTTTTAGTAGGTGGTTTTTTCTTATTACTGGTGGATAATGTCATTCGAGGGGTAGAAAATGTCGAATTACCCCTAGGTGTATTAACTGCTCTTATTGGTACACCAGTATTTGTAATATTGCTTGGTAAGACAAGACAAGGGTGGAATTAATGTTAAAGGTTAAGAATCTTAGTTTTCACTATAACAAAGGAAGAGAAATCCTTTCGGATGTCTCTTTTGAATTACATAAAAATGATGTTTCATGCTTGCTAGGTTCCAACGGGACAGGTAAGACGACCTTATTGCGATGTTTGCTCGCCCTCAATAAAACGACAAAGGGCATCATTAAAATCAATGGGCAAGATATTTCGAAAGAATCTCCTAAGAAAAGGGCAAAATATATGGCCTATGTGCCACAAGCCTCTACCATGGCTTTTCCATATTTGGCAAAGGAAGTCGTACTCATGGGTCGAATCGCCCATTTAGGGCCAGGTGCCAGTCCAAACAATAGGGATCACAAGGTCTGCCGAGAGGTACTGGAGAATCTAGGGATTTATCATTTGGCAGAGAAAGTCTTTAATCAAATGAGTGGTGGGGAGCGACAGATGTTTTTGGTAGCTAGGGCAATGGTACAGCAAGCTCAAATTCTCGTTATGGACGAGCCTACAGCCAATTTAGACTATAGCAATCAAGTGAAAATCCTTCAAATTATCAAACAATTATCAGAAGAAGGGTATTCCATCCTGATGACGTCCCATTTTCCGGACCACGCCTTTTTATCCTGCAATAAAGTAATGCTTATGAAGGGGGGGAAAATTATTGAGATCGGAAAACCCGAAGATGCAGTCACTACTCAGAATCTAAGCAATTTATATGACACTCGTGTATGCGTAGCAGATGTAGAGCTTTGTCAAGAGGATATCACAACAAAAGTTTGTGTTCCTATAATGAAGAAAGCAAAATAAGGGGGAAATGTACATGAAAAAGATGAAAAGAATGGGTAGGGTAGCTTCTCTATTTATGGTATTGTTCCTATTGTTATCCTTTGCAGTAGGATGTTCTCAACCGGCTTCTAATACACCAGATGAAACAGGAACAGATCAACAGACGCCTGATACAAGCAAAACTGTTACAGATATGTCGGGCAGAGAGGTCACCATCGAAGGTGAAATAGAAACCATTGGAACCTTTGGGGCCATTGGCGTATTAAATGCCTTCGTAGAATTAATGGGGGATGGGGATAAGATCATCAATGAAATGTCTCCTAGGTTTACAGAGGGAGGCAAGTGGAAGTACCAATACGTATTTGCCCCACAAATTGCTGATGGACCTGTTTTTGAGGATGGCAGTGGTGAAATTCAAATCGAAACCGTTCTAGAAACGGCACCAGATCTTTGTCTTACAATGAGCAAAGATGTAATACCACTATTGGAAGAGAAGGGTCTGACAGTTCTTTACTTGGAGTGGGAAGACTTATCTGATATAGAAGTCGCTGTCAATCTGCTAGGTGATGTTTTAAATAGACAAGATGTAGCAAAAGACTATTTAAAGTACTTTGATGAAAAGGTTGCAGAAGCAGAAGAGCTGACAAAAGACCTTGCTGAAGCAGATAAGAAAACGGTTCTTTACGGAAATGTATCAACTTATACTCAGCCTCATATTATTGCAGAATGGTGGATTGTAGCAGCAGGTGGCATCAGCGTAACGGATAATGACAGAGATAGCGATAGTTACGAATATACCGCAGAGGATCTCCTGGCATGGAATCCAGATGTGATGATTACAACTAGTGGAAAAATGGGCGAAGAACTAAAAGCAGATGAACGATTAAAAGATATAACGGCCATTCAAGAAGATGTCATTTACCCTGTTCCAACGGTAGCTCATGTTTGGGGTAATCGTACAGTAGAACAGCCTCTGACGATTATGTGGGCAATGAACAAGATTTACCCAGAAATAATGACTACTGATATGTTAAAAGAAGAGATCTCTTATTTCTATAGTCACTTCTTCAAAACAGATTTGACAGACGAACAAATTACAGAAATCATAGGATAAACACAATCTGTTCCTAGGGAGCCTATATGAAATATAGGGTTCTCTAGGACTATTTTTGATTTGATGAAAGTGTAACTTTTGTTTTATGATTTTGCTTTAATCATTTTCATATATTTAGAAAATTTTATAGCAGAAAGCGAAAAAGGGAAATTTTGCTCGCCAAAGGCGAGGTAATGTTCTTGAATAGGAAAGTTCTACTTTATATATATATTTTTTGCTCAAAATTTTTACTTATGATTAGTAAATCTAATAGCAGAAAGAGGAAAGAGGAAAAATGCTATAATGCTCCTAGAGGGAGCAAAATAACCCAATTTACTGCTTTCGTCATCCTGAGCGCTAGCGAAGGATCTTTGACCCAAAAGGAATACCCAAAGCTTTTACTTAGAACTTACAACGTACAACTTAGAACTAATGCGCCAGAGGCGTATTCATGTGAGGAGGATACCCAATGAACAATGGAATATTTGCTGAAACCATAGAACATGTAAAAGAAATACTAGGGGAGGATACCCTAGAAAAGATGACTGTAGAGCGGGCTGTACTAGGCTTGTTTTTTTCTGGTGTAAAATTAAGCGATGGTCATGGGGGGCTTTGTTTTACCCCAATAAAAGAAATACCAGAAGCCGTTTGTTGTCCCAGTTCAGCAAAGGCAATGCCTCTATCAGGTCGCTTATCTGGACGAAGCGTAAAATCTTATTTAGAGGATATTTTTAGTGACAATGTACTTAAAAAGACTTTGGGAATTGCTACGCTAAATGCTTTGAGTTCTTCTTGTTGGGACAAGATGAAGGACAAGGGTTATGAAATTCAAATGGGAATTGATACCTTTGACGATATTGAGCTCCAAGATAAAGAAAAAACCGTGGTAGTGGGAGCCCTGACACCTATGTTGAAAAAGTTAATTGCAGCAAATGCAGACTTTAACGTCTTAGAAATGGATTCATCCACACTAAAGTCACATGAAATGCCGTATTTTATGCAAGCCAATAGAGCGGGAGAAGTAGTACCCCAGGCAGATTTGCTCGTCATTACAGGAACGACACTGATCAATGACACTCTCGAAGGGCTCCTCTCTATGGCAAAACCAGGTGCAGAAATCGTCGTAACAGGACCAACAGTCAGCATGCTGCCGGATGCTTTTTTCTTCCGTGGCGTGACAAGCCTTGGTGGGATTGTGGTCACAGATGCAGATGCTTTGTTAGATATCATTAGTGAAGGTGGGTCAGGATACCACTTTTTTGGGAAATTTGCAGACCGATCGGTCATTAAAAGTGAGGAATAATTATGAGCTTAAATGAACGTTTATTTGTGACAAGGGCGCAGGCTGTGGAGGCCTTATTCTCAAGGTGGAGTCCAGAGAAAAGGACCCAAAGGATACCAATTCAGGAAGCTCTAGGTAGGGTTACATCAATAGATGTTTATTCGAAAAACACCCTTCCTGTATATCGCTCATCAAAATGCGATGGCATTGCTGTTCGTTCAAAGGATTTTGAAGAGGGAATCCCCGACACGAAAGATTGGAAAAAAGGAATCGACTTTGTTCAAGCGGATACAGGGGATGATTTTGATGATGAATTCGATGCAGTTATTCCCATTGAAAACGTTTCTTATGATGGAGAGGGGCGTTTGGAACTTTCTTCTAAGATAAACGTAGTTCCTGGTGCCCGTATTAAAAATAAGGGAGAAACGGTAGTTAAAGGCGACCTGCTTGTAAAAGCCCATACCGTTCTTCAGCCCCCTCATCTATGCGTACTGGCAACGGGAGGATATGAGCAAGTAGAAGTCTATGATAGACCCAAGGTAGCCTATATTCCAACAGGAAGTGAATTAGTGCCTCTAGGAACGAAACCTAATCGAGGGCAAAATATAGAATCTAATGGAATAATGGTTCAAAGTGCAGTAGAACAATGGGGAGGAGAACTCATCACCTACCCTATTGTAAAAGATCATGTGGAATCTCTAAGGGAAACCTTGATGGAGGCTATTTCTACCGCAGATATGGTAATCATTAACGGTGGTTCAGCTAAGGGAGAAGAAGACTATAATGGGAGTCTTGTGGCAGAAGAGTCCAGCTGGATACAGCATGGTGTTTTCTGCGTACCTGGAAGACCGGCAGCCTTAGCAATGATTCAAGATAAACCGGTAATCAATATGCCAGGACCACCTTTGGCATGTTTTAGCCTTTTGGATTGGTGTATCATCCCAATGGTACGTAGATTTTTACAATTACCTGCTCCTATTCGTCCTAAAGTAAAAGCCGTACTACAAGATGAAATCAACAAGCCAGGGCCCTACGAGTTTTATGGACGCATTGAGTTAAGAAGGAAAGCAGATAAATTTGTAGCCCATGTCCTAACCTTTGATTATAATTTTCCAGACATGATGTCCAGATGTAACGGGCTCTTTATTGCACCTATAGGCAGACAAAAGTTTCTACCAGGAGAGGAAATCCTCGTGGAGTTATTGTGTGGTGAAGAATTTATCCCATATGACTAATGCGTAGGGGCGAACAGTGTTCGCTCGCTTAAGGGAACAACTTATTCTACAGGATTTGTAAAGAAGAAGTGCCAGAACGATTAGAGAGGAGTATGGTAGATGCATGTCTTTCTAACAGGTGAAATACAAATAGGAAAAAGCACGGTCATCAATAAGACGATTGCTTTAGTAAATAAAAACATAGGAGGTTTTCAAACCTACTTCGGTCCAGATAGAGGACTTCCCAATAGGCGATTGTATCTGAACTCGGCTGCAAAATCTAAGATTATCCGTGAAGAAAATGCAGTAGTTCAATTTAGAGAAGGAGAAATCCCTTTGGCACAAAGTGAAAAATTTGATACTTATGGGGCAAAGATCATTCGGGACGCTAGAAAAGAATCAAATTTGATTATAATGGATGAATGCGGAAATCTGGAGCGCCAAGCGATCTTATTTCAACGTGAAATCCTAGATACTTTAGATGGAAATATTCCAATTCTCGGCATTATCAAACAAGATAGTAGTGGATGGACAGATTGCATAAGAAATCATCCAAGGGTGAGGATTATTACGGTTACAAAGGAAAATCGAAACGAGCTCCCAATGATTATTGAAGATTACATACTGAAGGGTGAAGATTACTAAATAGTTAGTTTGTCATGTTGTATAGAAGGTTTTGTTTTGTTAATTTGGAAAGGTAGAGGATGAAAATGAAAAGTGCAAATAAAAAAAGAATGATTATTCTTGGGCTTATGGTTCTGCTTGTTTTTACAATCTTTCTCTCTTTTCGATTTGGACGATACCCTATTGCCACAAAAGAATTAATAGGAATTCTCGCTTCCAAAATCTTTCCCATAGATTCATTCTGGACAGTACGCACCGAGACCGTGTTTTTCAATATACGTTTGCCACGAATTCTCTTATCCGTTTTAGTTGGCGCTTCCCTTTCAGCAGCAGGGGCAGCCTATCAAGGTGTTTTTCAAAATCCCATGGCGGCTCCCGACGTATTGGGGGCTTCAGCTGGAGCGGCATTTGGGGCTGCCCTTGCCATCCTTCATTATAGTAATAGTTATATGATTACCATAAGTGCCTTTTGCTTTAGCCTTTTAACCGAGGGGGAATTAGAATGAAAAAGAAGTTACTTTCCATGTTACTCGTAGTGTTATTGTTGTTATCTATGACAGCTGGGTGTAACAACAGCCAACCAAGCAGCACAGATGCAGACCACAACAGGACGTAGTAAACGAGGAAAAAACCACTAGTTTTACCGATTCGGCAGGACGAGAAGTAGAGGTGCCAGCCAATATTACAAAAATTGTACCATCTGGATCCTTGGCACAAATCGTATTATTTGCTTTAGCACCAGATATGTTTGTTGGACTATCAGGAGAATGGGACCCAAGTGCAGAAGAGTACATAGAGACGGCATACTATGAACTTCCAGTTTTAGGTCAATTTTATGGAAAAGATGATCTCAATCTTGAAGAAATAGCAAAGGTAGATCCTCAAATAATCATCGATGTTGGAGAATCCAAGTCCTCTATTGTAGAAGATATGGATGGTATATCGGAGCAAGTAGGAATACCCACTGTGCATATTGAAGCTACAACCGATACTATGGGAGAAGCCTATAGGACATTAGGTAAGCTTCTAGGTAGAGAAAAAGAAGCAGAAGCACTGGCAGAGTATTGTGACAAGGCAAATGCCGATACGAAAGATCTAATGGATAAGATGGGCGAAGATGGAAAGGTAGATTTGATTTATAGTACTGGAGAGGATGGCCTCAGTGTACTAGCAAAAGACTCTTTCCATGCGGAGATTATTGACAAAGTCAGTAATAATATCGCTGTTGTAGATGATATTTCCAGCAAAGGCAGTGGAAATCCTGTAGATATGGAACAAATTATTACGTGGGATCCTGATGTGATCATTTTGGCTCCCAATAGCGCCTATAGTTCTGTAGGGGAAGACGAAACATGGCAACAATTAAAGGCCATTAAAAATGGAAACTACTATGAGGTACCATCAGGTCCTTATAATTGGATGGGTTTTCCACCTTCTGTCAATCGCTATATGGGTATGATCTGGATTACTCAATTGCTCTATCCAGAAGAAGCAGGATATGATACAGGTAGGCATTTGCGGAATAGGCAAATTATAATGTAAATATTTAGGAAACTCACGTATAAAGAATTTTTCCAGAAAAATTTAGGTAGAAATCAGTTTTTTATTCAAGTTCTATACCATAGTTTTCAAAAAGGGTAAATTTAATAAACCTTCATAATAAGGATTTTAAATTTATCCTTTATGCTATTAAAGGCTTTAAGCTTCTAATCAATTCGTAGTCGTTCATCTTATCCGCTAGTATCACTGTAATGAGCTGAGTAATACCAGCTAGTAACATATCCGATTTTATTGTGGCTAAGTTTCTCGTTTTAGGATTGCCACAACCCATAGGCTCTTTGAAATGGTTGATTGTTCTTTCAATCACAGCCCGGTTTTTGTAAACACTTGACCATGAGTCGGTATCTCTCACTGTACCAGGATACATTCGTAAATCTCGGTTAATAGGAACATTTACAGTCCTGCCTTCTCGTGAAGGAGTGCAAGGATTTTGGCAGTAACACACTGGATTTTTTCCTTTGTAGTGAGTATCAGGGCAAATGAATTTTAATCTTGTACGAGTCTTGTCATAATTAATACCTTTAAACTTAAAGGCCTTCGTAGCGTCACGAGGGCATACTGGCCAACCAGATTCATTAAAAGCAGGGTCTGCTATATCCTCTGACTTTGGACTTTTTCTAAGAGGAATAAATGCTTTTTTAAAATGACATTCCTTTAGTAAAAAAGGATAAATCTTATACGTGTCGAAAGCAGCGTCTCCTAAAAATACTTCTGGCTTAATCTTTGGATGTAGAGCTAAAAAGTTTGAAATTACAGGCTTTAAGGATTTGCTATCGTCAACTGTCTTTTCATTTTCAGGATCGTCTTCCATGACTTCTAGTTCAAGCTCTGGATTTTCTACTTTGAATTTACGATCAAAACAAGTAATATCCCTTACAATGCCTAACCCATTTGTAAGAATCCCAAATTTATAGGCATAGCAGAACTTGCCATTAGCATACATTCTTCTTATTTCGTCATTAACAGAGGATACTTTAGGCATTCTAGAATAAGCGATATTATGTATGTGATCGTTTGACTTATCTTTGTTCGAGGCTTTGACCTGTCGAATAATTTTGTTTAAGAACTTATCATTATTTTCAGCAACATATGTTTCAATACCTGTGGTATCATAAATCAACATAGAAGCGAGATTCTTATCAATACGTTCACATATGGGTTCAGTGAGATCAACAAGTTCATGAAACATCTCTTCAAGCTGTGGAACAAAATCCTGTTTAAAGCGAGTAAACTGAGCATCATCAGGAACACTTTCAATGCCACAAAACTCACGGAGTTCTTTTGAAAACTGAAGAAAGATGCGAAGTAGTGCTATTGTTGGAATACCAAAGATTTTCTGTAAGAGAAAAATGCTTAACATGGACCACAAAGAGTATTTACGATGACATCCCAATGCGTTATAATAAGAGGTATAGAACGAAAATGGAATCAATGATTTTAAATCAAGATATTCATCAAGCAACTGTAAAAATTTAGGTTTATCATTTAGAAGTAGTACATTACATTCATTAAAAGTTTCAAAAAGAGAGAGTTGTTTACATTGGTTTTTCATTGTCTAGTCACCTTTCAATCGTAGGATTTTGTGTGGTAACTTAATTTTACACGATTTCATGGGGACGGACAACTGAAATACAAAGAGCAAAGCCTTCATATCGTTGGCTTTGCTCTTTCTGCAATTATCTA
>NZ_CALNCS010000010.1 GCF_937875145.1 Alkalibaculum bacchi
CTCGCCTTAAGGCGAGTTCCCTGATTTTGAAGTTTTTGTTGACCACCTGACCACCCGACTACCTGACCACCTCATTTTAAAAGATTTCCCCCTTAAAGCAAAAATTCTGCGATATTTTTATTACCCCTACAAAACAACTTCATATTTTGATATAATGTATCTTTAAAACAGACGAGGTGAAAAATGTTAGAAAAGTATTTTAAAATCATGACATACGGTTGTCAGATGAATGAAAATGATTCTGAGAAAATTTCTGGATTGCTAAAAGATTTAGGTTATCAGCCTACAGATGAAGATAACAAGGCTGATATGGTCATACTCAATACTTGTAGTGTTAGAGAGAATGCAAATGACAAATTTTTTGGTCATCTAGGTAAATATAAAAAATTAAAAGAACAAAAGCCAAATTTAATTTTATCCATTTGTGGATGTATGATGCAACAAGAAGAAATCGTCAACGAAATTAAAAGAAAATATCGTTTTGTAGATTTAATTTTTGGAACTCACAATATTCACGTGTTTCCAGATTTACTATCTGATTTTTTAGAACGTAGGGAAATGGTCGTCAATGTTTGGGAAGATGGCGAACAGATTGTAGAAGGTTTGCCTACAGATCGCAAATACTCTTTTAAAGCTTATGTATCTATTATGAATGGCTGCAACAATTTTTGCAGCTATTGTATTGTGCCTTATACTAGGGGAAGAGAGCGCAGTAGGGAGCCTGAAAACATCGTAAAAGAGGTTCAGTCTTTAGCCCAGTCAGGTTGTAAGGAGATTACTTTATTAGGTCAAAATGTTAATTCTTATGGGAAAACTTTGGACAATCCTATTTCCTTTGCTGGACTACTTCGAAAACTATGCAAAGTGGATGGCATTGAGCGCATTCGCTTTATGACTTCTCATCCAAAGGATCTTTCTGATGAACTCATAGAGACTATTGCAGAAGAAGAAAAAGTATGCAATCACATTCACTTGCCTTTCCAAGCAGGTAATAGTAGGATTTTAAAAGTGATGAATCGAAAGTATACAAAAGAAGATTACCTTGCTTTAGTGGAAAAGATCAGAAAGAGAATTCCCAATATCGCCATTTCTACAGATATTATCGTGGGATTTCCAGGGGAGACAGAAGAAGAGTTTCAGGATACAATTGATGTAGTTCAAAAATGCAAATTTGATTCTGCATTTACTTTCCTTTACTCTGTTAGAGGTGGTACTCCAGCTGAAAAAATGGAAGAACAAATAGACGAAGATGTAAAGCACGACAGATTAAACCGACTTTTAGATGTGCAAAATGATATTGGAAGAGAGCTTAATAGCGTCTATGACGGAGAAGAGGTTCTGGTTTTAGTAGAAGGGCCAAGTAAAAATAATCCGAATAAATTAGCAGGTAGAACAGATACCAATAAATTAGTTAATTTTACTGGAGATGAAGGATCCATTGGTCAAATTGTGAAAGTAAAGATAACTGGAATAAAGAGCTTTAGCTTAGACGGTGTTCAGGTATAACTGAAGGGAGGTGTGATTATGGCAGGTTTGACGCCTATGATGCAGCAGTATTTAGAGATTCACGAGCAAGTAAAAGATGCCATACTCTTTTTCAGATTAGGAGATTTTTATGAAATGTTCTTTGACGATGCCATAACCGCATCGAGAGAGCTAGAGATTACGCTGACGGGTAAAGATTGTGGCTTAGAAGAAAGGGCGCCCATGTGTGGCGTTCCTTATCATGCTAGTGAAAACTATATTGCAAAGCTCATCGAAAAAGGCTACAAAGTAGCAATCTGTGAGCAAGTAGAAGATCCTAAGCAGGCGAAAGGTTTAGTGAAAAGGGAGATTGTGCGAGTAATCTCGCCAGGAACCGTCAACGATGGAAAGTTGCTTCAAGGAAAAAACAATAATTTTCTTATGAGTATATACTACAATATGACGGATTTTGGCATAGGTATAGTAGATGTTTCTACAGGAGAGTTTCGGACTTCACAAGTCATCCGTGCAAAAAATCCAAAGGAAAAGCTACTTGATGAAATTGCAAAATACAAGCCTTCGGAGATGATCGTTAATACGGTTCTCTTTAAAGATAAATGGCTCATGGAAAATATAGAAAAAAGATTTGACTCTTATGTAAATATTCTTCAAAATAAATACTTTAATTTAGAGAGCAGCAAAGACATCATAAAAGAGCAGTTTTCTGTATACTCTATGACAGGTTTAGGGATTGAAGCAGATGAGTATTCTATTCGAGCAAGTGGTGCTTTACTAACGTATTTACAAGAAACTCAAATGAGGGCTTTATCTCATATTGATAAATTGCAAAGATACGTAGTCGATGAATATATGGCTATGGATCTTTCTACTAGACGAAATCTTGAATTGACGGAAAATATGCGCACAAATGACAAAAAAGGTAGCCTTTTAGAAGTGCTAGATAAGACTCAAACGTCTATGGGGGGACGAAAGCTAAAAGACTGGATTCATCAACCTATAATAGATGTAGAAAATATCAACTATCGACTAGATGCAGTAGGCGCTATCTTAGAAGATGTGTCCCTTCAGCTTAAACTAGAGAAGGATTTAAAAAACATCTACGATTTAGAAAGATTAATTAGCAAGATTTCCTTTGGAAACTGTAATGGAAGGGATTTTTTATCATTAAAAAATTCTCTCTCTATGATTCCTTCTCTCAAAGAAACATTATCGAGTCTAGATAGTGATTATCTTCAAAAATTAAATACACAATTAGATCCACTAGAAGATATTAGGGATTTAATTGAAAAGAGTATTCATCCAGAGCCACCTATTAGCGTGAAAGAAGGAAATATTATACGCAGTGGCTACAATGAAGAAGTAGATTATTATAGGGAAATTAATGTATCCGGGAAGGATTTTATTTTAAATTTAGAAAATGCAGAAAAAGAAAAAACGGGCATAAAATCTTTAAAAATCAAGTTTAATAAAGTCTTTGGCTATTATATTGAAGTAACAAAGACGAATCTGGATTTAGTGCCAGAAAACTACATTCGAAAGCAAACATTAGCGAATGCTGAACGGTATTATACAGAGGAACTAAAGGATATTGAAAGCAAAATTTTAAACGCAGAAGAAAAGGTAATTGACTTAGAGTACGATATTTTTCAAGAAATACGCAATATTGTTCTAGAAGGCGTACAAAGAGTCAAAAAATCTGCAGAGATCATCAGTATTGTAGATGTGCTCTTCTCTTTTGCCAAAGTGAGCTATGAAAACAATTATGTAAAGCCCATTGTTTATTCTGGAGATGAAATACTGATTTATGAGGGTCGCCATCCTGTAGTAGAAAATATGATGGACAAAAAAGATTTTGTGCCCAATTCTGTATCATTAGATTGTAATGACAATCGAATGCTACTTATTACAGGGCCTAATATGGCTGGAAAATCTACTTTTATTAGGCAAGTGGCCATTATTACTTTAATGGCTCAAATAGGCTGTTATGTTCCAGCGGAAAAGGCAAAAATTGGAGTTGTAGACCGAATCTTTACTAGGGTAGGGGCATCGGATGATTTGGCATTAGGTCAAAGTACCTTTATGGTTGAGATGAGCGAGGTTTCAAATATATTAAAAAATGCCACACATAATAGTTTGATTATTTTAGACGAAATTGGAAGAGGGACAAGTACTTTTGATGGGCTAAATATTTCGGACCCTGTTGCAGAATATATACACGATAAAGAAATAATTGGCGGCAAAGCTTTATTTGCTACCCATTACCATGAGCTAACTCAATTAGAGGCTTTATTAGAAGGGGTCAAAAATTACTGCATAAAAGTTCAGGAAAACCAAGATGGCGTGATTTTCTTAAGAAAAATCATTCCAGGAAGTGCGGACCAAAGCTATGGTATCGAAGTAGCCAAATTAGCAGGACTTCCAGAGCAAGTGATCACGAGAGCTAGGGAAATCTTAATGGGTTTAGAGAGTAGCGAAGATGCTAAAGTGCCTCTAAGAAAGACAAAAGAGCTTCAACATCCAAAAGCAGAAGTTAATCTCTTCAATTACCAAGATAAACAGATCATCGAAGACCTAAAGGCTCTCCCTATAGAAGATATGAGTCCTATAGAGGTTATGAATTATGTGTATAATTTGAAGAAAAAAATTAATTAGGGTAGTAAGAATGCAAGGTGGTGATAAAATGCCAATACAAGTATTAGATCATGAAACGGCCGCTAAGATTGCGGCGGGGGAAGTGATTACGGATCCTGGGGCTGTCATTAAAGAGCTGGTAGAGAACAGCATTCTCTATTCTTGGAAAGGGTATAACCATTGGTTGGAAGTGATTACGGATCCTGGGGCTGTCATTAAAGAGCTGGTAGAGAACAGCATCGATGCGGGTAGTACTCGAATCGATATTTCCATTGTCGATGGTGGTAAAAAGGAAATTACAGTTATGGACAATGGCAGTGGCATTATGTCCGAGGAAGTATCTCTGGCTTTTGAGCGCCATGCTACGAGCAAAATTCATAGATTAGAAGATTTATATGAGCTCAACAGCCTAGGCTTTCGAGGAGAAGCCCTGCCTAGTATCGCTGCCATCTCAAAAGTGAGCGTAAAAACTCAATCGAGAAAGGAAGACTTAGGCAGCTATGTGAGAGTCGATGCCAACAAGACTCATATCATCCGTAGAAGCTTTAGCCCAGGCACATCTATCAGTGTAGAAGATATTTTTTACAATACGCCAGCCAGGTTAAAACATATGAAAAAATCTAATGAACTTTCAAAGGATATCATACAGCTAGGAGAAAATTTAGCTCTATCCCATCCAGATATTTCATTTTCTCTAACCGTAGATGGCAAAACTGTTCTAAAGACTCCTGGAGACGACAGTCTTCACAACTGTATTTACAGTATTTTTGGAAGTGAATTTGGAGACTCTTTAATAAGCATCGATTACGAAAATAAGCCCTTGATGATATCTGGTTTTTTAGGAAAGAGTAATTATACCAAAAGCAGCAGGAAGTACCAATACACATATATTAATAATCGTTATGTAAAAGATGCAAAGATTTCTAGGGCAATTGAAGAAGCATATGAAAATTCCATTATGATCAATCAACATCCTGTGTTTATTGTAAATATTAATATTCCACCTCATATGTTAGACGTAAATGTACACCCATCGAAGACGAAAATTAAGATACTAAATGAAAGCTTGATTTTTCTTCTTATTAAAGATGGAATTCGGAAAACCTTAAGAGACAATGCGACAGTAAAAGAAATCACGCCTAAAGTAGAAAAAGTGTATTCAGAAGACAAGAATATTGTACAGCAGGAGATAACTCCTCTTTTAGCTCAAGAGGCACCAAGTAAAGTTGAAGTATTGCCAAAGAAGGTAACGCAAAAAAATAGTAGTTCTCCTGAGCTTCCTAAAGACACAAATATTGGTCAATGGAAACCTCAAACGAAAGAAAAAGATCTGTTTTTACCCATAAAAGAGGAGAAACAAAAGAGCAAAGTGCCAGAAGATAATTCATTACCTGCAGAAAAACCAAAAATCAATCACGAATTTGCAGATTATTTTAAACATACGAATGTAGTAGGTCAGTTGTTTCATACCTATATCTTATTCGAAGGTGAAGATTATATTCTTCTCATGGATCAACACGCTGCCCACGAAAGAGTCCTCTTTGAAAATCTCTCTCAAAAATTAAAAAGTGGAGATAAGATTACCCAGCAAGTCATTCCCGTTAATATAAAATTGCCTCCTAGCGACTATGCTCTTCTTATGAATCATGTAGATGTGTTTGAAAATATTGGTTTTGAATTTGATGAGTTTGGGGACAATACAATCTGCTTACGTGGGGTTCCCATCTTTTCGAATAAAGTACAAGACAGCTCTTTGCTTTTAGAAATCCTTCAAGAAGTGGATAAAAAGGTTGATATAAAAAAAGTAGATGCTTTTCAAGAGCTGGTCATCAGGATTGCTTGTAAAAAGGCCATCAAAGCCAATAAGAGATTAAGTCCACAAGAAATCACTTCATTAATCGATTCTTTAATCGCTTGTGATTATCCTTTTACATGTCCTCATGGAAGACCTATTTTAGTGAAGTTAACAAAATATGAGTTCGAAAAGCAATTTAAAAGAATCCAATAGGAGATAAAAATGAAAGAGAAATTGATCGTTTTAGTGGGTCCTACAGCATCGGGTAAGACAGATATGGGAGTTCGCTTGGCTAAGAAAATAGATGGTGAAATCATCTCTGCG
>NZ_CALNCS010000011.1 GCF_937875145.1 Alkalibaculum bacchi
GATTATAAAATCTTTTAAAAATATAGAAATAGGAAAGATACTTGGAGAGTAAAGATGAGCTTGAGAGTTATACTTATTCTAGGTCCTTAAAAGTCTTATTGCTTTATATCATCATCCCATTAATTAGCGTATACACCTTAATACTATATGTATACTTTGCTAAAATTCTCATGACAAGTCAGTGGCCAAAGGGTTTAGTATCCCATTTAGTTCTATGGTACTCATCTATTAGTGTCGGAGTGATCTTTTTAATATCCCCTATTTTAAAGGATAATCCTGTAGGAAGAATATTTAAAAATGTCTTTCCTAAAATAATTATCCCTATTTTGGCAATGATGTTCGTATCCATTGGTATTCGCATTAATCAGTACGGTATTACAGAAAATAGATACTATGTAGTACTGTTAGGTCTTTGGGTTTTAGGCATTATGCTTTATTATTCAATCGCAAAAAAGGCAAAAAATATCATCGTGCCCATTACTTTATCCCTTGTAATGCTCATAGCCATTTTAGGCCCATTAAGCAGTTTTTCTTTTGCTATAAGTAGTCAAAATAGTCGCTTTGATGAGATTTTGTTAGAGAACAATATGTTAGTCGATGGCGCCATTGTAGCGAATACATCTATTCCTTCTGAAAGCAAAAAAGAAATCACTAATATTATCAACTATTTTGAAATGTACCACCAATTTGAAGATTTAAAGTCCCTTCCTGAAAATTTTACTGTATCAGATATGGAATCGGTTTTTGGTTTTCCTTACAATCCTTATGATTATTTTGACAACGAATACTTCTATTATAATTTAGATATGAATGGAGGCTTCACTTTAGATATTACAAATTATGATTATTACATTAATATTAGCACATGGAATGAACAAATTATATCTACTAAAGACCTAGACATAAAATACTATAGAAATAACAACGAATTAACCATTAAAAAAGGAGAGGAAATTTTATTATCTCAAAATATTCTAGATTATGTATTAGATATTTATAAAAACAGTGATATTAAAGCTATAGAAAAAGGTATTACATCCTCTGTTGAAGATATGTCTATTGAAATCGAAAACGAAAAAGTAAAAGCAAAACTCATTTTCACTAGCATTAACGGTCAAGTGAAAGAGGATGTGGAAGAAGGAATACTACTTGAAAGTGCAGATATGATACTACTACTGAAAATAAAGTAAATTTTGTGGTTGGCCGGTTGGTTCGTTGGACGGTGGACGGAAAAACCTCAATAACTGAATGCTGAAAGCTGGGTCACCAAAGGTGACCGTAAGACGGAATGGTGGAACACCGTTCCGTGCTTTTGCTGACCACCTGACCACCTGACTACCTGACTACCTGACCACCTAGTTAACAATTTTCATCGTAAACTTCTTTCCCTTAATAGTAGAATTTTGTAGTCCTTTAAATGCCATCATGCCCTTGCCTTCAAAAATTTCTACATAGGTACAGGTGTCTTGTACATCTATTATTCCAATTTGATCTGCTTCAATACCTTCGATATGTGTCAATGCGCCCATAATATCACCAGGTCGTATTTTTTTCTTTTTGCCTGCATTGATTCTTATTCTCGTTATTTCTTTATTAATTTTTGCAGCTTTGTTCGTCTTTCGGATTACTGCTCTTTTAGGTTTAGAGTAAACGCTTTCTTCAAATGCTTCTTGCAAACTCTCTAGACTAAATTTTTCTATTTTATATCCTAGATAATCTTCTATTTCTTCAAATCTTCTGCTTTCTTTTTCACTTACCAAGCTAATAGCTACACCTTTATTATCTTTACGACCTGTTCGTCCAATTCTATGAACGTGATTTTCTCTCTCGTAGGGAACTTCGTAATTAATGACATGAGTAATATCTTCTACATCAATACCCCTTGCTGCAACATCTGTAGCTACTAAAAATTGAACTTCTCCTTTTTTAAAGGCGTTTATGGTCTGAAATCTCTCCCTTTGAGTCATTCCACCATGTAAGATAGCGCAAGAATATTTGTTTTTCTTTAAGATGTTTCCTATTTCCTCTGCCTTCTCTCTCGTATTGCAAAAGAGAATAGAGCTTCCAGTCTTTTCCGTATCGATAATTTTCATAAGAACAGATATTTTATCTTCATTATGGACTTTGTAGTAGTATTGTTGAATCTTTTCATGAGTAGTGTAGCTGGATGTAATCTCAATATTTTTGCTGTCTTTCATGTAAACATTGCATATTTCTTCAATTCTCTCTGGCATAGTCGCGGAAAATAATAAAGTGACTCTATTTGGGGGCAAAGTTTTGATAATTCCCTCTACTTGATCAATAAATCCCATATTTAACATTTCATCTGCTTCATCGATAATCAAGTATTTAATAGATGAAATATCTAAAGTACCTCTTTCTATATGATCCATTGTTCTACCAGGCGTCCCTACGACTATATGGACCCTTTGGCGTAACTCCCTCTTTTGCAAATCAATGGGATGCCTTCCATAGAGTGCAGTTGCCCTGACTTTTTTGAATCGACCGATGTTTTGAACATCTTCTTTAATTTGCAAAGCTAACTCTCTTGTTGGTGCTAAAATCAAAGCTTGAGGTTTTTTCTCTTCGATTTGCACTTTTTCACATAAAGGAATAGCAAAGGCTGCCGTTTTACCGCTTCCCGTTTGGGATTTTACGATCAAATCCCTCCCCTGCATCACTAGCGGAATCACTTGTTCTTGCACTTCCATAGGACTATCGTAATCTAATTTATCTAAAGCTTTAAGAACTTCATCGCTTATAGTAAAATCTGAAAATTTCATTTTATCACCTAATTTTTGACTTACCTTTCTTTGGCATTGTTTTCTAAACAGTAGTTTATTATACATGAAAAAAAGAGTGAAAACTACTCTTTTCAGAAATCCTCTAATAATTGACGAAATAAGAAAAGACTCTTATAATTTAATAATATGTAATTCACTTTAAAGTAAAAGAGGTCTATATGAAAAATACTATAGTAAAAGATACCCTACGTGAGATCAAAAAAAGTTTTAGCCGTTTTATATCCATATTAGCCATTATCGCTATAGGAGTTGGTTTCTTTGCTGGAATTAAAGCTAGTGGCAAAGATATGAAATTAACCGCTGATACTTATTACGACGAAAAACAATTAATGGACATTCGAATCCTTTCTACTATGGGATTTGACGAAAAAGATATAGACGCAATAGAAAAAACTGCTGATGACATAGATGTATATCCATCTCATTTTCTAGATGTATACGCTGAAAAAGGTTACGTGCAAGATACTGTAAGAGTACATACATTATCAAAGTCAACAAAAATCAATAGTGTACAAATCGTCCAAGGACGTATGCCTGAAAAATCTGGAGAGTGTGTTGTAGAATCTGCATTTCTTCGAGAAAACTTATACAATATAGGCGACACGATTAAACTTACAAATGAAGATGAAAATCTTTCTGATAATTTAGTAAAAGATGAGTATACCATCGTAGGAACCATATATAGCCCACAGTATATTTCCTATGAAAGAGGTCATTCGTCAATAGGAAATGGTTCAATAGACTATTATCTTATGATCCCAGAAGAAGATGTTTTGTTAGACGTATATACTGAGGTTTACTTATTCAGCGAATCAGCACAAAATCAATCTAGCTACTCATCTGCTTATGAAGACAAGGTTGACCAATTAGTAAAATCTTTAGAGAAAACCGCTGGTGTTCGAGAAGAAGGAAGATATAACGAAATTCTCTCTGAAGCCCAATCCAAATTAGACGATGCAAAAGGTGAACTACAAGATGGAAGAAAAGAATTAGAGGACGGTATTAAAAAAGCCAATAAGAAATTTGGGGATGCTCAGAAAAAAATTGACGATGGTCTAGAAACCTTAAAAAATCAAGAAAATTCTTTTTGGTCCCAAATTAATAGTGCCCAAAAGAAAATTGATGCAGGTCTTGAGGAGCTTTCTTTAGGACAAAAAGCCTATGAAGAAGGTTTGATTCAGTATAATCAAAGCGTAAAGGAAATAGAAGCAAACATAAAGTCCTTAAATGAAAATAAGGATAATTTGCCCCTTGAAGAATACGAAGCAGCCTTAGGACAGTATCAAGGAGCCTTAGCACTATTACAGGCTAAGGGCGAGGAACTCTCTCTTTCAAAAGAGCAGATAGATGCTGGCAAAGGTAGCCTTAATCAAGGACAAAAAGAACTTAATGTACAAAAAACAAAAGGAATCTCTGAGATCAATAAAGGAAAGGCAGAGCTCGCAAAGGCTCAAGAAACATTAAAGAATGAAAAAAATAAATTTACAAAGGAAGTTGACAAGGCAAACAAAGAATTAGGGGATGGCCAAAAGGAAATTGATGATGCACAAAAGGAGATTTCAGATATCGAAAAGCCAATCTGGTATGTCAATACTAGAGCCGACAATCCAAGTTATACGGAATTTGGTCAAAATGCAGATCGAATTGATGCTATTGCTAAAGTATTTCCTGTCTTCTTTTTACTCGTTGCCGCATTAGTAAGCTTAACAACTATGACTAGAATGGTTGAAGAACAACGTATGCAAATAGGGACATTAAAAGCATTAGGTTATAGCAAAATTTCTATTGTCTCTAAATACTTTTTCTATGCCAATTTAGCTAGTCTTGTAGGAAGCATATTGGGTCTTACCGTAGGATTTCGCCTTTTCCCATGGGTAATCTTTACAGCTTATGGGATTATGTACGATTTACCTTCTGTTATTACACCCTTCCATATGGATTTTGCTCTGTATTCTATTCTAGCTGCTCTTATATGTACTAGTTTGTCTGTCTACTTAGCCTGCTATAAGGAATTGCTTTCGCCACCTTCAGCTCTTATGCGCCCTAAGGCTCCAAAGACTGGAAAGAGAGTACTCCTAGAACAAATACCCATCCTATGGAATCGAATGAGTTTTACTACTAAGGTTACTGTGAGAAATTTATTTCGTTACAAAAAGAGAATGCTTATGACCGTTATTGGCATTGCTGGAAGTACATCTTTAATTTTGATCGGTTTCGGTGTTAAAGATTCCATATCAGATATTTCTAAAATGCAATTTGGAGAGATCTCTCATTACCAGATGATGACAGTACTAAAAGACGATGCAGACATGAATGAAATCCACAGAGTTTTTCAATCTCAGAAAAACATTACAAATTACTTGCCGGTTTATACAAATAGTACAAAAGCCTCAAACCAAGGAACAGATTATCCAATCACCATATTTGTGCCAAATGATGAAAATAAATTAAATGAATTTATCCATTTAAGGACATATGAAAACCATAAACCAATCAAACTAGATCAAGATGGTGTGGTTATTACAAAAAAACTATCTCTTTTGTTAGACCTTGATATTGGTGATGAGATCCAAGTAGAAGACTCTGATAATAAACCTCTACGTTTTGAAATAACTGGTATTGCAGAAAACTATATTTCGCATTATGTCTATATGACCCGTGACTATTATGAGCAGAGCTTTGATAAAAATATTACCAACAATGTGATTCTCTCAAATTTAAAAGACGATTCAGAAAACTACAGAGATCATTTTTCTGAAAAGCTCATGAAATCTGATGATATCGTAGGGGTTCATTTTACCCTAGATAATGTAGAAATATTTGATGATATGATTGTAAGCTTAAACATTGTCGTATTGGTCTTGATCCTATCAGCTAGCTTACTAGCTTTTGTCGTGCTGTACAATCTGACAAATATTAATGTTAATGAACGAATACGAGAGATTGCCACCCTAAAAGTTCTTGGTTTTTATGACAATGAAGTATCTGCTTATATTTACAGAGAAAATATTGCACTTACCTTTATAGGTATTCTTGTAGGAAGTGGGCTAGGAACTCTCCTTCATGAGTTCGTCATGCAAACGGCAGAAACGAATGATTTGATGTTTGGAAGAAATATTACAGTACAAAGTTACATCCTTTCAGCAATCTTGACTTTACTGTTCTCAATCATTATAAATATTGCAGTACACTTTAAGCTAAAAAAAGTACACATGGTAGAGTCTTTAAAATCTGTTGAATGATAATTTAGTCACCCGCATCCGTGTACTCCTTTAGGGTCATTTTTTAGCAAAGATAATTAATAAATACTACATGACGCAGGAAGTAAATTTTCGCTTTCGAAAAAAGAGGAGATACAAAAATGTATCTCCTCTTTTTTCCGCTCAAATTTTGTTATATGTAAGGTTATTTTAATTACTTAGTAATAGGTTATTTATGAAATCCATTTTTGAGATATTTTAACGCCTTCTGCTGCATTTGTAGTAAATGCGTCAGATCCGATATGGTCGCAAGCTTCTTTTGTTACAGGGTTTCCACCGATGATAATCTTAACATCATCTCTAACACCAGCTTCTTTTAATGCATCCACTGTATCTTTCATAGATTCAAGAGCTAATGTAAGTACGCCACTCATACCAACGATATTTGGTTTTACTTCTTTGACTTTTTCTACAAAAGCTTCCACAGGTTGATCAATACCTAAATCGTATACTTCAAATCCTGCTGCTTCAGCCATGCTCTTAAAGATGTTTTTACCGATATCATGTAAGTCACCGTGTACTGTTCCTAGTATAATACTTCCAGTTTTAGAAGTAGTTCCACTTCCAATTACTGGTTTCAAGGCATTGATTGCTTCAGTTAATAATTCTCCAGCAAATATCAAGTCTCCTACAAAATATTCGCCTTGTTCGAATAAATCCCCAACGATTGCCATACCATCTTGGCAAGCTGCAACAGCTGCTTGTCCTTCATCTTCACTTGGATTAGTAGCGACAAACTCTTTAATCGTATCTAATACCACTTCTTCATCTAGATTTTCTACAGCTTTTGTTAACGATTTCAAACTAAACATTATACACCCTCCTTGATTACATACTCAAGTATGTTTGAGTACATATTAACATGCCCTAGTATGCGTGTCAATATACTATACTATTTTATAACTTTTCATAATTATGTTCATATAAAATTTTACTAATACATTAATACCTTTCTAAAATCTGTTATAATATCTATATCGGTAACTAATCTTTGTAAAATCACATTACTTTCGATCCTAATATAAGAAAGTGAAAAGATTTCAGTCAAAAGTGTAAACAATCGCAGACGTAATTATTCATTGCATTCCGTATTTCTTAATAAAACAAATATATTTTTAGGGTTGATATTATGGGTAATAAAGGAAAGAGTACAAAAAAAGAATTACAAGATAAAGCATTTGAACTGTTTGAAAAAAGAGGTTACGACAATGTAACCATAGATGAAATATGTACAGATCTAGGTTTAACAAAAGGCGCCTTTTATTATTATTTTAAATCAAAGTCAGATCTATTATTAAAAAGCTATCGCAATACAGAAGGTGACTTGATGACTTTTTATAACAATTGTATACATTTGCCAGCTGACGAACAACTAAGGGCCATATTTGATTGGTATTTAAATCATTTTAGATTAGAGGATTTTCAAAATGTGACTATTATCCCACCTATACAATCAGATATCTTTGAACCTAGGGCACCCTTTCCTCACACAACTCAAAGAATTATCTTGGAAAACATCCTGAATAAAGGAAAACAAAAGGGCTGTTTTACCCCTACCATTCACTCAAGCGAAATAGCCCATTTTATCTATACTTATTTAATAGGCTTAGCTTGTCTTTGGAGTTATTATCAAAAGAATATAGATATTGAAGTAGAATTAAATAATTTCTACTTCAATATCCTACTGCCGATGCTTAAAGCGCCTTCAGCATTTTAGTTCTAAGTTCTAAATAAAAAGCATGGGGCGAACACAGTTCGCCCTTGCCCTTTCTCGCTTAAAGGCGAGTTTGGCTGCTTTTTCATTTCGCTTCCCCCTATCAAGTTCCGCTTTTTTCCCATCTAACTGACCAACCATTTCTTTCAGTTTTTAAGCTTTTTCTTACCACCTGTTTTAATATACAAACACCGTACTTCCCTTTGGGCTATTTTCATAGAACCATTTACTGTCATCTAGGCTCATTCGAATGCAACCGGCTGATGATTTTCTCCCTAGGGTATCATTGGTAATATTTCTATCCTTATCCATGGCTACAGAATGAAAAAGATAAGAGCCACAGTAGCGAACCCAGTACATTGCACCACTATTAAAATAATCAGAGTAGAACCACTCTCCCCTATCTTTGATCTTATATATTCCTGTTTTTGTAGGAGATTTATTATCTCCAGTAGAGCATATAATTGTCCTTTCTAATAGCCAGGATTCTGTGCCCTCGTTTTTCTTTAATACATAAGTTAATTGACGATCAATATCTACCCAAATAAGAGTATCTGTTTTGCTATCTAGTTTTCGCCATCTAATATGACCTTCTATTTCTTTTTTAGTAAGTTGGTTTCTATTTGTCGGCTCATTTTCTGGGATGTATAGTACTTCTCTTGGTACCCAACCTACTTTACCATTCTTTTTTTTGATTTGATACCAAAGATATCCTCGGTCTTGTTGTATTGTCACAATTTCTCCTGAAAAGACAGTATCCACAGTTTGAGAGTTGTCCACATTTTTCTCCCTCATAATAGTACCTTCTCGTAAAACAGCCTTTACTCTAGAGGGATGAACTACGTTTTTAAAAGGATTTACTGCTTTTCTTTCATCTATAGACATATCTCTACCCCTTTTCCAATACATTTTCCCTATTAATATATGAAATAGTAATGCTAAAAATGATAAAGAATTATTTGTTTGACACATATAATAAACTATGATATTATAAACAAGTACTTAAATTAATAGTAAATAAATTTAACATAAATGTTTTCAATTAGTTCTCATGATTGAGTATTATCCTAATTAGAAATGTATTTGTTATAGATATTTCATATATTTAAGGAATATAAATTAGGAGGTACACATACATGAATGGTACAGTAAAATGGTTTAACTCAGACAAAGGTTATGGATTTATTACAGGAGAAGACGGAAAAGACGTTTTCGCACATTTCTCTCAAATTAATTCAGACGGATTTAGAACTTTAGAAGAAGGCCAAAAAGTGAGCTTTGAAATTACTCAAGGTCCTAAAGGTCCACAAGCTGAAAATATTTCAGTTCTTTAATTAAAATAAATGAGGACCACCCGTCCAACGGGTGGTTTCCTCTACGGCTATAAGCCTTTGT
>NZ_CALNCS010000012.1 GCF_937875145.1 Alkalibaculum bacchi
AGGTGGTCAGGTGGTCAGGTGGTCAGGTGGTCAGGTGGTCAGGTGAAATCAGCGGTCGCGAAGCGACCTGCTGATTTCACTTAGAACTATATTATGATATACTTAAACTATACCCCTATGGGTATGTAGGAGGTGAGAGAATGCGACAGTGTATGGACTTGGATAATCTACACAGAAGGCTTAATAAAATTATTGGTCAAGTTAAAGCTATTGATAAGATGATTGACGAGGATATTCCTTGTGAAAATATTTTGATACAAATTAATGCCGCCAAAAGTGCTCTCCAAAAGGTGGGCCAGGTTGTTTTAGAAGGGCATTTGCACCATTGTGTCAAGGAAGGAATAGAACATGGAGATGCAGATAGAACTATTGCAGATTTTGCAAAAGCGATTGAACACTTTTCAAGAATGACCTAATCAAATAAAAAGGTAGTTGCTCATATAAGCAGCTACCTTTTTGTTTGACTATTATTAATCACACATTTATAATATACACATACCCCCATGGGTATATGTATAATCTTACTAGGAGTGATGTAAATGATAGACGTATTAAAGAGTGAGGAAAAACGAACTGTATTATTTCTTATTATTTCCCTACCAGCATTGTTAATCAGTTTTTTTTATGCAGATGTATTGCCTGTAGATATGGCATGGATTGCAATTATACTTTGCGGTGGTCCCATCATTAAGGGTGCAATGATTGGTCTTATTACAGAGTTTGATATTAAGGCAGATGTATTGGTCAGCATTGCCTTAATTGCCTCTATCGCTATTGGCGAAATTTTTGCAGCAGGTGAAATTGCTTTTATTATGACAATTGGTGCCTACCTAGAAGAACGAACTGTTGCTAAGGCGCGAGCAGGAATTGAAAAACTTGTTCACCTTACTCCTACTACTGCTCGTTTGGTATATAACGGGCATGAGAAGATGATTCCTGCTGAACAGGTACAGCCTGGGGATACACTTCGAGTGCTAGCAGGAGAGAGTATTGCAGTAGATGGATTGATCTTAAGTGGGCGAACTTCTATTGATCAATCTATTATGACAGGAGAATCTCTTCCAGTTGATAAAGGAGAGGGCGATGAAGTATTTAGCGGAACGGTTAATCAATTTGGAATCTTTGATATGATTGCACAAAAAGTTGGCGAAGACAGCTCTTTACAGCGCATGATTGACCTTGTGGAATCAGCAGATGCAGGAAAGGCAAAAATTGTGCGAGTTGCAGATCGATGGGCAACGTGGATTGTAGTTATTGCTTTAATGACAGCAGTTGCAACATGGTTCGTAACTAAGGAAATAACACGCTCTGTTACGGTTCTAGTTGTATTTTGTCCTTGTGCATTGGTACTTGCTACACCAACTGCAATCATGGCAGGTATAGGAAATGCTACAAAACATGGCATTCTCATACGAGAAGGTGATGCCTTAGAACGTCTAGCAAAAATTAAGCGCATTGCTTTTGATAAGACTGGTACACTTACTTTCGGTAAGCCCAATGTAGTACAAATTGTTAGTATTGATCCTAATATAAATGAAACGGCATTATTGGAGCTAGTTGCATCATCAGAGTTGCGTTCAGAGCATCCTTTAGGGAAAGCTATCGTAGCTTTTTATAAGGACAAAAGCAATAAACCACCTGTAGAGCCAGAAAAATTTCAATTACTGCCTGGCCGAGGTGTATTAGCAACTGTAAATAGTCAAAATATTTTAGCAGGTAATGAAACGCTTTTTACAGATCAAAACATACCTTTGCCAAAGATTCTTATTGAAGACGCGGAAAACTCAAAGGGGAATGGAAGTACTGTTATTTATATTGCTGTAAATGGTCATGCAGTAGGTATGATAGCATTATCCGATACTGTGCGCCCAGATGCAGCGGATACGGTCAATGATATTAATAAAAGCGGTATTCAGATTACTCTACTCACAGGAGATTCACATCAGGCAGCTTCATATATTGCTCATACCTGTAATATCCACGATGTACGTGCCAATTGCCTTCCAGAAAACAAATTAGAAGTTATTAAAGAGCATGATTGTAATAACGAACTAGTATGTATGGTAGGTGATGGAATTAATGATGCACCAGCTCTTAAGATTGCTCATGTGGGCATTGCTATGGGAGGCATCGGTAGCGATATAGCCATTGATGCTGCAGATATCGTATTGGTTAGTGACGATATTAAAGAGTTACCATATCTACTTCGACTTGCACGAAAGACTATGTACACGATCCATTTTAATTTGGCTGCTGCTATGATTCTTAACTTTGCCGCAATCATATTAGCTGTTATGGGATTACTAAGTCCTATTGCAGGTGCATTAGTACATAATCTAGGGTCCGTGGCTGTTGTTATTAATTCAACTTTACTATTAAATTGGTCTCGCATTAATAAATGAGCAATTGACTATGCTGATCTACTTTCAAAATGGGAAATAACAGATTTGCCATCAATATTTGATTGTTTATTAATTATGTTCTAATAAGATTGCTTTTTTGTAGAACTATAATTATTATAAGTATAAAAACAATTTATAGAGAACCATTTATAAATAAAAGGTGGCAAAAGCATGAAAGCAGACAAAAGAAAATCATTTATAAAAGCCATATCTGGAATATATAGGCATAGTCAAACCTATTTAGGAAGAAGAATTAAAAAGTATAATATTGGACAAGGTCAGTGGGCGTTTTTAACTCAATTGCTATTTAATTATGATGGCATTACACAAGAAGAACTTAGTAGTATCCTTTCCATTGATAAAGCGAATACATCTAGAGCGTTAAAAAAACTTGAAGAACAAGAGTATATCTATCGAAAGGAAGATTCTAGTGATACGCGTAAAAAACTTGTTTATGTGACAGACAAGTCTAGAGCTTTTGAAGAAGAATTTCATGATATCTTTAAGGACTTAAATCGAATTTTATCAAAAGACTTTACAGATGAAGAGCGATATATGGTAAGAAGGCTTTTGTATAAAATGTTTGATAATATTATAGATTATGGAAAGGAAGAAAATAAAGATAGCTAGGTGTTAATTGTGACTTTTTAGGAATAAAATGTCACAATATTGTTGCTTTAGCAACCTGTTTGAGGTATAATTAACAAAAATAAAGTAGCTATAAGTTATGAAGACTTATAAAGAAATTTTAATTTGCCCACGAAGGGTTATCGGTGAAACGATAATTTTTTGTGGGCTTTTATTTGTAGGCTTTAGCCTGTTGAGCCCTTAAGGGCGAAACATAAAACCACC
>NZ_CALNCS010000013.1 GCF_937875145.1 Alkalibaculum bacchi
ATAATCGTTTTATCGGTTTGAAGGATATGTTTATCAATCCAGTTTAATGCAAATTCCAAAATATCTAAGAGGTATTGATCTTGTTTGGCGTCGACACTCTCTAGGTCAATTTTAGAGACCTTTTCAAGAAAATCATCATGTTGCACCTTGTGAGATAGAAAACGTCTGTAGCCAATTTTCTGCATATATTCCTCTTCTGTTTTAAAATGAAAAACGGCGTAATTCTTTAGGTCTTCGATAATAGCTATAATCCTATCATATTTGTCCGTTAAAAAATCATTTTTTAACAATGCGTAGGCGCTTTCGACTATTCGAAATAATTCCTTATGTTGTTCATCAATAACCTCAATACCAAGTAGGTAATCATCTTTCCACTTTATCATAATATTTCTCTGCCCCCTTATTTTATGTTAATTATAGCTTACCAAACAAAATCTCTTTGAGCAAGAGAAGAGTTGTAGATTTATACAAAATTTCGAATTGTATTTGTATACAAAGAAACATTAGTTTGTTTCTTGCAGAATTAAATAAGTACGTATCTTCATTCCTATTGGGTACTTAGTTGAATGGGTTTAACTGTATTCCTATGTATATTCTTTTCCGATAATTTCAATACTTTTAAATCTCCTTCATAGATAACTTTCCCGCCTACGTATAGAAAATTTTGTGGGCGAACTAAGTTTCTAGAGATGTTTAAATCTATTATATTGCTTTCCTCCAAAATATGGTATACAAACTCAGAACATAAAAAACGATTTTCGCTGAGAGCTGGTTTATTAAGCATACTATGTATAAGGCCCATATAATTATATTTGTAGAAATATGTATTGGAAATAAATCTATCAAGCATGGCTTTGGTTCTTTCATACTGCTGCTGTGACACCTCTAGCTCTACAATAGCACCTGGTAATGTATCACATAATTTGAATACTCCTTCATTGATATCTTCTTTTCGGAATCTCCCTATAAAAGGATTATATGTATACTTCCTTCCAAAGCTATACATATGACGTAATTCCTTGTCTAATGAAATAGATGCATGAGTGTATTGGTCATGCTTTATGCCATGTATAAGCCTTGATATTATTGTGTTTGTTCTTGTTAATACTACATATATATTATACGTGGTCATAATGGTCCCTCCCTTAAGTGTCATTTATCAGTATATTTTTAAATAATACTGCATTCTTAAATAATTACCTTCTATCTATTTATTATAAACTATATTTACGTTTATTCAATTAATATAATCCTTTATTCAGACAGCAACGTTCTATAGTATGCAAGACAGGTTTACATAAGATACGGTAGTATTATCATCTGTCCGCTAATTCATTATAAATCATAGATGTAAAGAAAATGTAAGCGAAATTATGAAAATTTTCTTAAGATTGATTTTTTATAATATTCTTCGCATTAATGCTGCTTATGAAGATATGAACCCATTTATTACTCAATATATTTACTACCCTCTCTAATACTTAGTTTTGACAGTTTAGTAGTCTCAATGAACTGTCTTACCCATTCTCTATTGGTTTTTGAATACTCTCTCAGAGCCCATCCAATAGCTTTATTGATAAAAAATTCAGTAGTGTGAGAGTTAGATAAGATGGCATTCTTAAGAAAATCGGTATCCGTTTTTTCTCTATACTTCAATTGAAATATTATAGATATTCTGTTTAGCCAGATATTATCTGCATTCATCCAGCACAGTAAAATGTTTTCTTTCACTTCTGGATATTTCATGGCTATATGACCTACTATTTTATTTATAGCATCAACACTGTCCCACCATGATTTTGTGGTTAAAAGAAATGCGATGTTTTTCATATCATTTGGTGTAAATAAATTAATTATCTTTTCCATATAATCTATTGCTAAATATTGAAATTCTCTTTCAGGCATATTATAACATTTAAATATAAAATCCCAATCAACGGCAATATCCTTTTTCTTTATTTTTAGGAAATCTTTAGATAATGCCGCTCTTTCAGGTTTTTTCAATCCTAAAAATGGAAAAATATTTTTCATATATTTTTCCATTCCTTCTTTTTGCTCTTCGTTTTTATTATTATAAAATACTTGGAAAATTTCCATATTTATCAATCCCTTACTGGTATATATTCTTGTGTAACCTCCGTCAAATTTTTCATATTATTTTACTTCAAAACAAGTACTCTACACCATACCGTCTCATTCAAAAAATGATATAAGGGATAATTACATATACCTTGTAATACATCCCTTATATCTTATACTCACTAGTCATGTAAATTTCCTCTCCTATGGCTAGTATTTACAAGGTGTAGGTATCTAAAGATGATTTTCTTATAAGCTTTTCATATAGGGTTACTCTTGGGGGGACTTGATTACAATCTAATTCCTAGATAATTTTTTCATCTTTTATTGCTAACCTATATTATCAGATAAATATCTGATAATATAGTAGGCTTCTATATCACTAGAAAGTCAGAATATTTCTTATTAATCATTTCCCTATATCGTTTGCTTATAGATAAAAACCATATCCTTTTTCCTATTCTTGTATTCTTTATATACCTCTTATCTTTAGAGCCAAACATATTTTTCAATCCAAATAAATAAAACAATTATTGCATATAATACAGATTAAGCGTAATAAAAGACAACCAGAGGAGATCTTTCACAAGAAGAGTTTTCTTCAGAAGGCGTTTAATAAATTATCAATTTCTATGGCTAATGCGATATCTACTTCCGTTGAAATATCCTAAAAACATAAACACTAAGTATATTTTTTTGCTTTATTGACAAACTACTTCTTAATATTTTGAATTTGTTAAAATTACTGAGTGAATTGGAGGAAATAATAAATGGATAATAATAATTTATCAAAGCTACCCATGATGGCCCAAAAAGATATTCCAAACCCTAATGCTGATGCAAAACAAATAGTTGCATTAGTAAAGGAAGAAGGACGTGTCGTTGGTTACAAACTATCCGATGGGCAGGTTCTAGACAAAGCCGAGAGTATCAAACTTGCAAAACAAGGTGGTATACGGGGAGTTGGTATTGCAACAAGAAAGGGAAACGAATATTTGAAATCCCTTCCAGATGAAAGTGAAGGTAATAATTTAAGCAATTTGCCTTCGATCACACAGAAATGAAGTTGTAAAAGAAAAGGACAAAACTTTTTTAAAAAAGTCTCGTCCTTTTACATACTGGTCTTTATCTATAGTGAATACAGCTAGGGTCATATCTATAATAGCTACTATTCATCCCATATCTCAGCCACATTTTTTCACTAGAAATTCTCTTCAAATGTTCACCATAATTATGATTTATGCCGAATCATCAGAAGTTTCTGCATTTGGTGTTTGAAAGATCAAGATATCACCATAAGATGAAGGCACTGCCCTATTCAACTTTTCCTTATCATAAGATAAATGAATTTACCATTAGCTCCTGAGTTTAAATCCTTTGTAGTACTTGGCTGGCTCCAGCCTGCTGGTAGTGAGTTAATCTTATTATATTGTCCCCTAATTTCATGGATAAATTTTGTTTCAGGGTTTACTGCTTCATCCATTGTTGCTTTTTTATAGTACAGATATACATATTTTCCGCCTACTTTTTTATTTAAATCTTCATCAATCTTAGTATAACCTTTATGCGTTGTATTTTCACCGAGATCCACCTTAATATCTGTAATAGCGCCGTTTCTAAATTTTGTCGTTTGGTACGCAATTAATATGTAGTGTTTTAGCCCTTTATTAGCATCTAAAATTTCTTCACCGTCAAAATTGAGATAAACATACTTATAGCCCTTTGGTACTAATTTCTTTGCCCCTTCTACCGTACTGCCATCAACCACAATGATATCTGAAATATAAGCTTTGTTCTCATCAAGAAAATCTAGTTCCCCTAAAAATAATGATTTTCTTTTGGATTGCTCTACAAATTCCTTTTCAATCTTCTGTTTCACTGAATGATACTCCGCATCATCAAGAAGTTCCCAAATAGGTATAAGGGATCGATCAAAATCGCCTATGCCACAGATAGTCTGTTTTTCTGGAACGGATTTTGTCCAATCCTTCATTTGATCTGAAATACCGTCTACAGTTCTACCTGTGATGCTGTCACCGCCAAAGCTTTGGAAATGCATATTAGCAATTGTTGCAAATTCTTCTGCAGATTCCTTCTTGCTTGAATCCACTTTTGTAGTAACAGCATTATAGGTCGCTTTTGCTTTCGCCTTGAGTTCACTCTCTTTCAAGCCGCTTTCATTGGTATATGCGAAATTAAGTCTTACCCTACCACCAGTGTAGTACTCGACAATCAAGTGCGTGCCATAATCTTTAAAAAGCTTAGCTGCAGTCATGCTATTTTTATCAACGTTTTTCACATCATTCAGAAATTCCTTTGAGAGCATTTCGGTCAAGTCCTTAGTGGTTCCTGTGAATTCTACACCTGACAAAATATGTTTTTCCATATAGGTCATAAAGATTTGCTTACTAGAGGTTTGTTCCTTGGTACCATATTCGGCCTGAACATTTCCAGAAAAAACAGCATTTTTATAATCAACTCCTGCCAAAACATTTATTTGCGAATAAATATTGCTCATTTTTTCAACATAATAATCATCGATATCGGAGCCCTTCAAATCATCACTTATTTCTTTATATTTTGATGCATCATATTTCGCTTCATCCAGTATAGCCTTACTTTTTACTTCTCTTGCGTTGATGTATGAAGAATTAAGTACATCATAACCATACAGATTATAGTTCTTATTTAACCCCTGTAAAACATTGTCATCTTCCTCGTTGAGGTTATTGATAGGAACTTCACCAAGTTCTATTTCGTTATCCGAGAATGTAGTGCTAAGTACACCACTATTTTCAGATGTACTCGTACCTGCTCGAGTGCATGCAGAAAAATTGAAACAAAGAAAAACTATGGCTAAACTTAAGCCTATTGTCCGATACAAACATTTTTTCATACTCTTTTCCTCCAATTTTTTGTTGATTTTTATTGCCATCAAAATGAAGGCATCTCCTTGCAAAAAAAGAACTCTTGTTTTATAATAAACATAGCCAATGACCCAGTTCAATGACTATAGTCATTATACTACTCTTTTGCACACGATGTCAATAAATATACAAGCGCTGAACAGCTCTTCAATAAACACGGTATTGAGAATGTCAACGTGGACGATATCGTCAAACAAGCAGGAGTGGCAAAAGGCAGCTTTTACGTCCATTTTGAATCCAAGGATGCACTAATCGTCATGTTAATTAACGACGATGTAAAAAAGGTAGATACAGATTATAAAACCTATCTCGAATCCCTTCCTACCGATATGCTGCCACGTGAGGTGTTCCTTTCCCTCGTTGGAAAGATTGCGGATGTTATTACTGAAAGTATAGGTTACGAAAATATGAAAATTCTATACAGGATACAAATCGGGAAGGATATCTCTGATAGCGCCGCGATTAACTATGACAGAGAACTTTATAAAATGTTTTTTAAGATCATCGACAGCGGAATTTCTCAGCGCAGATTCCATTCAGATTTATCCGCAAATGAAACGGCAAAGCACTTTGTCATGGCTTATCGGGGCGTGGTTTATGAATGGTGCGTCCGCTACCCAGAGGTCAATTTGAAGGAGCTAGCCTTGCGGCATTTTCGAATTCTTCTGGCAGGTATAAAAGGAGAAGATGACGGTGATACAGCAAATCTCATATAAATCAACTATCTGGTAGCTATTCTCTGGGGAGGGCATATAGGGACGGTAACCTTTATCTCCTAAAATTTGGAGTAATTAGTCACCGTTCCTAAATGTGAAGACAAAAGACATTTAGAACGCAAATTCCAAATGTCTTTTTGCTTATTTTTATATAGTATCATTCTTATTAATTGACACACTTGTCATATAAATCTGTAATATGAGCATCTAAGAATTTAAACCTTTCATTAATTGAATCCTTAAGCTTTGTTACGGCATCATCATGGCTTGAAGGATCACGTTTTTCTCCACCACCTGATACCATCATGGTCTCAGTAAAAGTGTATCCCCATACAGCAAAATTGCGATCTATAGCATCTCCAAGTTCTTCTTCGCCTTTCTCTATCATATTATATATGTATTGATCACTCAAAACACCTTCTCTAAGTTCCCAGTATCGTTCTACGACAAGATCGACAAAATGTCTATCTAAAAGAAGCCTTTGAAACCATGCTGATTCTTCCATAAAAAAGGTAGAGTAGTCCTGGACAAACCATTGATAATTGTTGTATGCATTGTTAAAGTCCCAAACGACAAGCTTGAGCTTGCCATTGATTTCTTTATACACATAGGTGGACAGATTTCCTGCATCATTATTCATGACCACCTCATTTAAAATAAAATAATCGACAAAATTATCTACGTCCATATATTTTGAATAGCCATTAGCAGGGTCATCAAAGCGATCTGAATACAATACCTCTTCAAAATTACTTATATCTTTTTCAATCCACTGACGCTGTATTGTAGTGATACTGTTCTTTCCTGGATAAGAAATGGTCAAGTCATTAGATGTTTTTCCTGAAATTTTCCCATAGTTGTTAAGAAAGTCTGCTTCAGTGCCTTCTCTATCTCGCTTCACTATATAGGCCGTTTCTCCTGATAAAAGTCCGAAATCACTTAATTGCAACCTTGTTTCACCAGTTGTAATAGGTTCAATCGCCAAGTAAATACCTCTATATTCGCCATTGACAAACACCTCACAAAAACGGCTATCTGGTGCCCATTCAAAAACTTCTCTTGATACTTGATATATAACTCGATTTCTTAGTAATGTTCTATCCAAAAACGGTCCATTTAGTACCCATTCACTATGGGGTCCCATTCCTAAAAACTCATATTCTTTTGAACCCAATTTTCTTTGGTTTTTATAAAATTTAATCCTGTATTGTTCTTTGTCAAAAACGGAATAAGATGACGCTCCCCTAAGATTGATGGCGGCTAGGGATTTATAATCAGGCACATCACAGATACTTCTTTTAGCGCCCTCTAAACTTCCATTTAAAACAGATATCGTTGCCCAAATTTTATTTTCCTTTCCTATTCTTTGTTCATTGGTATCTATATGTACCACTGGAAAATTCGTATCAAAAGCATCTAGGCCGTAATACTCTAAATTCTCAATATCAGGTTTTTTCCATTCACTTACTTTTCCCTTCTTAGTACTAGAATTCTCTTTTATTTTAGTGGATTCAATCTCTTTATATTTAAGGCTTCCAACACCTATTACCGTAATAAATAGAAACAATGCAAGTAATACAGATATCTTTTTTTTCATCACTACCAGGGCGTAGATACTTTTGCTTTAAACATGAGTATCCACGTCCTCACCTCCTAACGACCGATCTCATCAAGTTGCTCTACGATATTTACACGTTTAACCCCTTTGATTTTATTGAGTCTTTGTGATATATCGATTAAATTTTTTTCATTTGCCTTTTTCATTACATTTTCCTTGACAATATAGATTAATTCGCAAGTTTCTCCCGAAATGCTTTTCATCGCTCTAGAAATATCTCTCCCGAAATGACTATCAACTGCAGCTTCAATCTCATTCTGTACATCGGAAATGCCTTCAACAATTAATAGGTATCTTGAATCAAGACTAGCTTGCCCCATTATAAAGAAAAACAAAAATACAAACAGACTTCCAATTCCCACAAGAGCATATTGAGAGACACCACATCCAATTCCAACAGAAATGCCCCAAAAAATAAAAGCTGCGTCTCTGACATCTTTTACTGCTGTACGAAATCGTATAATTGAAAGAGCGCCAACCATGCCCAATGATAATGCAATATTATTGCTAATTACGCTCATGATTATATTTGTTATAATTGCAATGGCACCTAGTGATATATTAAAATTCTTGCTATATGCTGTTCCTGAATAGGTTAGTTTATATACAAACATCAAAAAAAACGCAACAGCCATGGCCACAATATTATTTAATACAATAGTAGCCATACTTATGGTTTCTGCACTACTTAAATTATTTACTATAAATTCCTTCATTTTTTCATCTCCCACTATACATAACGCCTTGACATTGAGTACTTACTGCTTGCCTCTTGCAAAGCATCAATTTCTTGTAATAGACCTTTAAACACTGACGGTAGAAAATCATTGTACTTTACTTCCATTATTCCCCGATCACCTTCGATCAGGGGAACAAATGAAAGTTCTTTAGAAAACAATCCATGTGGATTCAAAGTTGACTTTAAATCTGTATCGAAGGTGATCCTGAAATCACATACATGATGAATATACGCCATTCGATTATATTGAATAATCGTTTTAGCTCTATATGCACCTTGCATCATCTTTACATATAATATCTTGGCAAGCTCTTCTTCATGGTCTAAAAGAAAACCGTACTTACCACTTTCCATCATAGCTGCTTCTTCCCTGCTAATCCAAATAGCATACTTTGTTCCTTCAGAATTGCTCTTACATTTGTATTCTAATTTTATTTTACTCGCATCAAGTGTGTATGTTCGCAATCTAATCTTTCTCTTTTCCATATTTCCATCTACATTATCTCGTAGGTCTTGATCTCTTAGTGAATCATAATATTGAGAGCGAACCATGTAGCTTCCATCACTACAATGACTGTCCTTTCTCATTAATGCCTCTAAATGCTTTTTTAGCCTTAAAAACTCAATTTTAGGTATTATGTATTTTATCTCTTTTCGAAGACCTGACCTCATGAACTAGTTACTCTCCTCTTTACTATTCTTTGTTTTACCCTATCAGGATACGATTTTTTCAATAATATTAGTTTCCCTTACTCAATATCCCATAAAAAAATTTACTTTTTGACGGATCTCCAATATCCTCCGAGTCTTGAGCAATAATCACGTCTGACACATTATACTGTTTGAATATCATTTTAAGTTCTTCTTCATTATATTTATGATATATCGTATTAACTACATATACTTTTTCAAAATAAGGGGTTAAAAATGGAACAATCATGTGACCATCTAGATCAGATAAAAGCAAAGCTGTTTTATCCTTTTTTTCTTCACTCTTGCTTCCCCCTTCTGCTAGTGCCCATAAGTATTTATTCCCTATAACAGCATTATTGCCTAATCGAACTTTAGATACAAGAACGACATTTTCATTTACAATAGTACCTCTATATTCTTTCGTTCTAATCGCCCTATTCATGCCTTCATGAATCAAATAGTAAGAACTTGAGTCATCAGGAATACTAGCTATTTTTTCTGCTATTTCTTGATTATTGCGATATAAATCCATTGAAAATGTTTTATTATCTCCTTGCAATCTTCTATATAGATGTTCATCATATTCCTCTAATAAGACTGGGTTAAGGCCCATTTTTTTATAGAGCAATTCCGATGCATAATATGCTCCTCTTGAAGTCCAACTATCGTCTGTACGGTAAAACAGATACTCATCTGAATGTTTCTTAAGCTTTGGAAGTGGATCTAGAAGCTTTACACTCTCTGGAACAATATCGTAAAGCTCATCTATAAAACTCATATATTCTTTTGTTTCATCTAACTGCATGCCTTCCCAAACTATTCGTTTGGGTATTGGCATCATATAAATCTTTGCGTTATCTGGAATGATATTTGATAAGTTATGTAATATGGTTTTTTCGTTTTCAATGTACTCCTTTTTATAGTTGAACTTCTTCAATATACGGTCTTCATAAAAAATATAGTTGTCGTCTTCGTAAAAAATATTTGCAGTCAATACTTGTCCTTGTAAGTCATATTGATTGTATTCCACTTCTGGGTTCGTTTGCGCTTGACAATCTCTTGCTATAGGATTAACAACGCGTGTTTTATTTACAAGACTATCTAGACTCAAAAGTATCATAACAAACCCAATTACACCTAAGGCAATAACTACTTTTTTTTGTTTATCCTTCCTCATAGATTAAGCTCCTATTTTTACTACCTGATTATCAGGTATGTATATCCGTTTTAAACTCGTGCAATTCTTAAATGTGTTATCACTAGCTATTTCTACATAATTTACAAATTTTATTTCTATTAAGCTAACACAACCTTGGAAGGCATGATCTTTAACCGTTTCTAATGCAGAGTTTTCTTCAAAAATAACATTTCTCAAATTGGCACATCCTGAAAAAGCAGCTGCGTCGATGATCTCCACTGACTCTGGAATTTCAATAGTTTCAAGAAATCGACAATTCTCAAATGCTGAAATTCCTATTCGTTTAAGATTTTGCCCTGTTATTAGTGAAATTTCTTTAAGTTGTTCACAATCCATAAAGGCAAAGTCTCCAATTTCCTCAATGGAATTAGGAATGTGTATTTTTTGTAATGAAGTACATTTAAAAAACATGCTTTTAGGTATTTTTTTTGCACCATCTGGAATAATTACTTCCTCTATAATTTCATTATGGCGAAATCCTTGTCTTAAAACATCTTCATACTCATCTAAATCTCTGAACGTCAAAACCTTTACTTTCTCTTTTTCTTGCAAAAACGTATGAAACTCTGGTGACGGTATGTATTGTGAACGAGAAATTTTCCCACCTTTTTCACAACTCACATATCCAAAAACAAAGGTTTCTGGCTCTAGTATAATGTTTCCTCTTGCGACAAGTGAGCTTATGGTACCACTTTGTCCGATTGTAGCACCTGATTCTAAATACACATTTTCTTGCGAAAAAACATTTCCAATTACACACGAGTTTATTCCTAAGATCACATTTCCTTCTGCAAATATATTTCCAACAACAATTGCCCCATCAAATAATCGAACGCTTTTATGAGAGCGAATATCCCCTTGCACAATGATATTTTCTGTAACTCTAACATTTTCTGATGAAACAATAGTATAGTCGACAACGCCTTCTTCGTTTGCCATTTCATTGCTAATATAACGAACATTTCTCTTTATCCTTTTTTGAACAGACAGGCAATAAACTTTTTTATCTTTTCTCTCTTTAGGATTTAGAAGTTTTATAGGATATTGACCAATATAGATTTCAGGTGCATACATCCTTCTAAATTCGCAGTTTTGACCAATGCTCATTCTTTCACCACTTGATACACTTATTCCTAGATTACAATTATCATATATGGCAAGTGTCCCTTCTGAATCTGCCCAACGAAGCAACTCTGTTCCTTCATCGATAATGATATTGCTTTCACTGTAAATAGCCCTAATTTTTGTATTGCTTTCTACATGCGCATCCTTGGCACAATAAATTTCTTTATTATAAGCTGTTCCTTTTGTTCCAATAAATTCACTTTCTCTACAGATAACCATTTTGTCTACAACATCTAACGGTATCTTTTGTCTATCACCATCAAAAAACTTTTCCTTTTTGGATAGCTGTATTTCATCGTCTTCTATACTGAGTATGTTTTTTCTAATCATGGAAGAATAGGATTTACCAAAATATCTAGGATCGCGAATTTTATCTTGATTAACTCAACTTTCCCAGCTTAAATTTGCAAACATTGCCTGAATAAATAAGGCT
>NZ_CALNCS010000014.1 GCF_937875145.1 Alkalibaculum bacchi
GTATGAAAATCTGTCTGTTCCAGAGAGTCCAACAGAACTGCCTCCTGAATTATACAGTAAGCTAACTGATAAATCTTTAAGTGCTTTAGATAGACTTATTATAGAGTGCTGGTCAGAGGGGCTTATAAATAAGCAGATTTATGCTATAGCTAGAAGCAGGGGGCTCTTTAAACAGTCTAGGGGAAAGTTTTACTCCTACATGGACACTTTAAAGCAAACATTAAGAAATACGCTTAAAGAGTCTAATACAAGCTATAAAAGAGAATCTAAGACTACTGGCAGGGATGCACTGGTTAGAAAAGCTTTAGCCAGTCAGCCAGTTAACACAGTAGCCTATAAGTTTGCTCTAAAATATGCTAAGCAGGCTAAGTATAGAACTCCAGCGGAAAATGAATATTATGCTAAGTCCAAGGCAATAGAGAAACTTAAAAAGTACCATATAGCAATACCAAAGGCTATTGCTAAAATAGCCAAGCAAGCCTTATCTGATAGTCAGTCTTATAAATAGATGTGGCTATATTACATTTGTACAAAGATAATACTAATCAGTGAGGTATATATATGAAATTTGTAGACTCAGTTTTACGCGGCTATGAAGACACTAAAGATGAATCTGTAATTGGTGATTTAACTACTTCCCCTCTTATTACAGTAGTAACAGACAGCAATGGTTTCTTTAGCTTGCATGAAGGGGAACATTTCTTTAAAATTATTAAAGATGGCTCAGACTATAGTATTAATGAAGTTACTTTAGACAAAGCCCAAAATGGTGCAACAGCTAAAGATGCTTCGCTAGGAACATTAGATGGTCAACCAGCCTTTATTGCTAATGAGCCAGTAGTATTTACTAAGGGTGATACTGTATACTTTACATTAAGTGACTCTATTAATCCTTATACTATGAAACATGTTATACAAGAGGAAGGCAAAGGGGATGGCAACTCTGTTGAATACAAGTTGCTTTTAGCCTTTACTGCATTTGCTAAAGATGAATTTCGCTTTGCAGAGTCTTTTAACTCAGATATTGTGGCACCTATCTTAATTGGTGCAGAAAGTGATCATGATTTCCCAGACATTTCTTCTTATAAGAATTATGTAAAACCTACTCCAGCACCAGCATCGTCAACAACGTCAACAACTAATGGTGGTACTGGAGAGTAGAGGTAATTAATGCTAAGGTTTAAGCAGTCTAAACTTGAGAATAAGGAAATATTCAGCAGACTTAGGCAGCAGGTTGAAGTGTACCGAGCAGAGCTTGATGCTTACTCTAATACAGTTGTGCTTGAAGTGCTTAAACAGATGAGCAAAGAAGCTTCTTACAAGATTAAAGGTACTTTAGCTAAAGATGACAAGATAGGATACTTGCTACTAAATGCACCAGCAGCAGAAGAATTATCCTTACCAAAATTTCTAGGTCAGCATAAAAAAGATGGTACTCGGTATGAAATAATTAAGCTCAAATATGGAGGATACCTGTACATTTCAGTTAAAGATAATAGCTGGCAGGCACAGGTACATATCAATAAGCCAGAGGAAAATAACCCCTATCTAGATATCAGAAGAAGCTTTAGGCAAACATTGCCAATGATTGTTAGAGATGCTGCTTCAGTATCAGATAAAGGCACAAGCATACTCAGGTTTCTTACCTTTTTTAAATGAAAAACAAATTAGCCCTTTGGGGCTTTTTTATTTACTCTCAGTATGGTAAGAAATAATTAACTAAATTAGATCATATTATTAGTCTTGATGTAATAATATGATCTTTTTATTTTCCTTTTGTCTATTTATTAAATATATATGCTATAATATTAGTCAAGGAGGTGAAACTATGAGAGCTAATCAAGTAATGGAAATACTTCAAATTAGTCGTTCAACTTTGAAGCGTTATCGTGAAAAAGGGTTGATTAAAGCTACCCGAAAGCTCACAGGTCAATTTGAGTTTAATGATGATTCTGTTTGGTTGTTTAAAAATAAACATACTCCTCGTCAGACTATTCTCTATGGTCATGTTTCTACTTATAAGCAAAAGCATGATTTAGCTAATCAAATGCAAGAATTGCGTGATTTCGCTGAAAATAAAGGCTATCATGTCGATAATTCCTTTTCAGATATTGCTAGTGGGATCTATTTTAAAAATCGCAAGCAGTTCTTTAAATTATTAGATTTAGTTTTGGCAGGCAAAGTTGAAAGAGTAATCATTACTCATCAAGATAGATTAAGTCGTGTAGGGTTTGAGCTATTCGAATACTTGTTCAAAAACTACGGTACAACGATTGAAACTATCTCAAATGAGATGAATCCTAAGACTGATAAAGAAGAACTATTTGAAGAAATTATTATCCTACTGCATTGCTTCTCTATGAGAGAATATTCTCATAGACGAGTTGAACGTAAGCTCATAGAAAGCACATTAAATCAGAAAGGCGGTGAAAAAGATGGCAAAAAAGAATAAGCAGGTCCCCAGAAACGACTTGCAGTATGAACAACTAGCTAGTGAATATTTAATTAAGGCTAATCCGAAGCTAGATGAGTATTCTTTAGCAGCTCATAATTTGTATAACCGTGCACTTTATGATTTAAGACAAGGCTTTTTTAAGAAGAAATATGTTAAAGGCTATAGTCAACTCGATCAAATGTTTAAAGAGCGTTATCAAAAGCGTGAGTTAATGCTTTATCATAGTCTTGGCTATGTTCAATCGGCACAACAGGCTTTAAGAGAGGTCACAACTGTTTGGCAGGCATTCTTTAAAGCGCTGAAAGCCTACAAAGCTAGTCCTAGTAAGTTTAGCGGAAAACCAAGATTGCCCCATTATTTACGGGACAAACGCCACACCTTCTTTGTGACTAATCAGAACGCTAAAGTTAAAGATGGGTATTTGATTGTTCCAAAATTGGATTTAAAGCTAAAACTTGCGCCTAATATTGAAAAAATTGGACGCGTTGCTTTTAAACCTGTCGCTAATGGCTATAAAGTAATTGTTCCATATAAAGTCAATAAAGAAATTAAATACTTGCCAGATAACGGTAAATATATTGGGATTGATCCCGGAATTGACAATGCCTTTGCTTGCGCTTCTAACACTGGTAATCGTCCACTACTCATTAACGGTTGTGGAATTAAGTCGGTTAACCAGTATTATAATAAAAAGCGTGCTGAATTAAGACAGCTTCAAGCTAGATACCATCAGCTTGAACGAATAATTAATACCAAACAAGGCAAGAAAGTTGTTTATCAAGATACCCAAGCCATGAAGAAAATTACTGCTTGGCGCAATGACAAAATTAAACAGTTTGCTCACAAAGCCTCTAAACGTATAGTGGATTATGCGTTAAACTGCGAGGCAAACACGATTATCATTGGTAAGAACAAGTCATGGAAAAGAAGTAGCAATATGGGGAAAAGAAATAACCAAAACTTTATTGGGATTCCGCATAACATCATGATCGACATGATTAAGTACAAGGCTAATTTAGCTGGCATTACCGTTATTCAAACTAATGAAAGCTACACTAGTCAAACTAGTAGTTTAGATCATGAACAGCCTTGTTGGGAAAACGGTAATAAAAGTCGCAAAAAACAAGGCAAAAGCCCCATTAATAGACGAATTAAGCGTGGCTTGTTTAAAACTAATGATGGTCGCTTAATCAATGCGGACATTAACGGAGCTTTGCAAATAATTAAAAAAGTATTCTCGAATTTCCAAGTGAATGACGAGATAGCGGGCGGAGTGTTACGTCCAGTTAAATGGAGTCCTAAGTTTTAAGGCACTACTTAATAAAGGAATATAAATCTTATCCAAGTTTATGGGTTGACGCTTTTGTAAAGTTGTCCTTATAGTTTCTAAGCTAGCAAAAGTTTGGGAGTGTGCTAAAAAGGTTAAAAGCAGATATTAATAAACGAAGATAAGATAGGAAAATGTATTCAAATAAAATAAAGTAGACATATTTAATCAATATTTTCTAGCATGACCATAGAAAGAAGTTTAGAAAGAAATGAAAAAAGTATACTTATACCCATGTGCCGATAGCTATCTGCTTTATCATTATGCAAAGAATGCGCATGACACATTCATAGCTGTAGAAGATACAGACACTGATTGGATAAATGATGCGGAAGGGTATGTAATTGGCAACCCTAAGTTAAGTAAAATCAATAAGAAGCTAACAGTATTTCCTCCCTACGCACCAAGCGCTAAAGACAAGGCAATGGCTAATTATGTATATAGCTATTACAGAACACCTATTTTTAGCTTTCTGGTAAATATAGGCAGTGATGGCTTTAAGGAAGTAGAAAAAGCTATAGGCAAGGACAATATAAAAGAAATGCTTGCTAAAGCTGCAATTATGGCCAAAGCACTTCAAACAGACAAAATGAAAGACTGGGTTACCTTACATGTTGGCTATGAAGATAACAAGTATTGGGACTATATGGACATTACCTCTTACTTGGAACTTGTTCAATTTACAGACAGCTCCTTAAGTATAGAGGACAAAGCTGTAGATAATTATAGTCAAGAAAGAAATAATTATACTGAAAGAAAAGCTCTACAGGCAAGAAATAATGCTATTAAAGCTTATGGGCTGAATATTCAGATAATTAATGCAGACAAGGATATGTACATTGTGGCTTGCAAGA
>NZ_CALNCS010000015.1 GCF_937875145.1 Alkalibaculum bacchi
GTTAGACCTAGCAACAGAATCACAAGGGTGGCTAACTTAAACTTGAAATTTGCGGTTTTATTATAATTATAATTAAAAACTGTTTTTATCTAAAACATATACTTCTTAATTTATTTCTTGCATGTGAAATTTCAATATGTTAATATAAATTTAAGCAAAATTTTGCTCTGTCGTAAAAATTGCGACATGTAAAAAATTATCGAACACCGTGATCTGTTTTAAGAGATCCAAGCTGAGATATTTCAAAGATATCATAGCCTTGGGTCTTTTTTATTATCCGAGGCTAGAAATGGAAAGGATGATAAAATGCAGATTAAGAAAAGAAGTCTATCAATTATAGCCATAGTTTGTGCTATATACGCAGCTCTAAATCCGTTTGATTTTACAGCGACTCAGGTGATTTTAAGTACAGCCTTAATAGCTGGAATCTCTTTATGGGCAACTGCAGCAATCGACAAATCTATTACTAGTATTGCCCTTTTATCTATCTTTATTCTAGTTGGTAAAAACGCACCCACAGAAATTATAGGATTTATTTGGTCGGATACGGCTCTGCTTATTATGGCAACATCCCTACTTTCAGTTGGGATAACAAGGACAGGCCTTGTTGAAAAACTAGTTGGCAAGATACTAGAAAAAACAGGCTACAAGCTAAATGTCCTATTAGTGCTTCCTTATATTTTAGGAATTGTTTTAATTTTCCTAATTCCTCAAGCCTTTGCAAGGAGCGTAATACTAGCCAGATTCTTCTATAACATCTTGAGCGATGATAAGAAGTATTCTAAGACAAAGCCAGTCCTACTCTTTAATGTGTTTTGGGCGGTTTCAATAACATACATGCTCTTCTCAAATGGAGATATCGTTTTAAATCAATCAGCTATTAGCTTCGGAGGTCAGATGGCTACGGCAGAGCTTTATTTTGGAAACTGGACACCTCATATGTTTGTACCAACACTTATTTTATGTGTGATTACTTTCTTTCTTACAAAGCTTATCTTTAGGAAGGAACTTGCAGAATTTGATGCAGATATGATTGTTTTTTCTAAGCAGGAAAAAGATATAGAAGGAAAGAAAACAGGAATCCCAACAATTCTTATGCTGGTTGTAATCTTTCTTTGGATGACAGTAGGAGTCCACGGCATCTCTGAATGGCTTGTGGCCTTAGTGGCAGTAATTATTATGTATGCGATAAAGATTTTAACAAAGGAAGATCTAAAAGAAATCAATCCAAGGTTTATAATCTTCTTAACAGCAGCCTTTTCAATAGGAAAGGTAATGGGGGCTAATGGAATTTCTCAAGTAATCTTTGACTACCTACAAGCGATTATTCCGCCAGGAGATTCACCGTTCTTCCTACTAGCCTTGGCCCTAGTTACCATGGTTCTTCACGTGCTTATAGGTTCAGCCGTGGCTACGCTTTCAGTAGTCCTACCACTTTTTATCCCACTCGGTCTTGCAAGTGGTTATAGTGTAGCGGTTATAGTACTATTAAATTATATTGTGGTAAACATTCACTTCTTACTTCCTCATCATCATGCTAATATGATGATAGGAGTAGGAAAGGGCTATTATGATGATAAGATTATGTTTAAAAATGGGATAGTCATGATGCCAGTTACATTTTTAGTCCTAGCACTTTTATATATACCATGGTGGAATTTTATTGGATAGGAGAAATAAAATGAGAAAATTTAAATATTTAAACAAAGTGCTCGATACATCAAGAACCATTATTTGCGGAATTGTAAATGTAACTCCAGACTCTTTTTCAGATGGAGGCAAGTGGTATAGCTTTCAAAATGCTGTAAACAGAGGTGTTCAGCTGGTTGAAGAAGGCGCTGGAATGCTTGATATTGGAGGAGAATCTACAAGACCAGGCTCAAGCCCAGTTTCTTGGCAAGAAGAACTTGATAGAATTTCTACTGTTATTAAAGAGTTAAAAAAGAGAGTAGACGTGCCAATCTCCATCGATACCTGGAAATCACAAGTAGCTAAGGGGGCTATTGAAGCAGGGGCAGACATTATTAATGATATAACAGGTCTTAGAGGAGATTCAAATATGGCTGAAGTTGTTGCAGAAACAAAGGCAGGTCTTATCCTTATGAACAATCCAGTTACCTACAGGCCAGATCACCCTTCATCTATAATTTTTCCAGTTTTCGGCGAAGCGAAAATGAATGAAGAAGAGTTGGGTAGATATCAAGGTAAGACAATAGAAGAACAAATGATGCAATTTTTCTATGATTCAATTGAGATAGCAAAGAAGGCTGGCATCGAAAAAGAACACATCATGCTAGACCCAGGGATTGGCTTTGGTCTTACTAGGAAAGAAAACCTCCAGCTCTTAAATAGGATGGATCTTCTTCATAAAGACGACTACACAGCCTTTGTAGGAGTCTCTAGAAAAAGATTCATCAACAACCTCCTAGACGAAGCTGGCTATGATATGGAAGGGGAGGAGTCAAAAACACATGTCTTAAAAGATGAGGGATCTGCAGCCCTAACAGTTCTAGCCGCTTCCCAGGGGATAGAGGTTTTAAGAGTTCACAATGTAAGAGCCTCAAAGCCAGCTCAAATAGTAGCAGATGCAGTAAGACTAGCAGAACTCGACACAGGTGGAGATTTATCAGCCTATCAAGTAGTAAATTTTAAGAATCATTATAAAAAATAAGTAAGCAAGTTATAGTCAAGAGTTGGACTTAAAAATGGATTGGTCTGCTCAACACCGGTATAAGTTGCTATTTGTATTTTTCCTCAATCGGGCGTCTACCAGTGCAGACTGTAGCATTTGTGGTTATTTAGAGCCTCTTTCAGTTGTTCTTTTTTGCGTCCTATTTTTAAAAGAAATACTGCAACCAATTCAAGTTCTTGGTGCAATATTAATTATCGGTGGTGCAGTATTTGCTGAAGGAATATTGAAACTAAAAAAATACAAAATAACAGCACTTCGTTATCTTGAGCGGCCTTTTTTTATTTTGCCAACGCAAAATAAATTACGTTGGCAAAACTACTAAAATATATTATTTAATTCTCTTAAACCCTTGGGTTACCTAGATAACAGAACAACTGTTTCTACATGTGGTGTCTGCGGGAACATATCTACGGATTTTACTCGTTTGATTTCATAGCCCTTTTCTAAAAAGAATGGCAGATCTCTTGCTAGAGAAGTTGGTTTGCAGGAGACGTAGATAAAGGATTTCGGCTCAAAATTTAGGATCTTCCATATGGCCTTAGGATGAATGCCGTCTCTTGGTGGGTCTAGAATGATTACATCTGGTTTTTCAGTTAATGTATCGACTAGTTCTAAAACATCTCCTGCTAAAAATTCGCAATTATCAATACCGTTTAGTTTGGCATTTTCTCTGGCAGCGATGACGGCTTCTTCCACTAATTCAATACCTACAACTTTATCGGCGCAAGGGGATAGTACTTGGGCAATGGTGCCCGTGCCACAGTATAGGTCGTAAATAATCTTGTTTTTGCCTGTACCCACAAAGTCTTTTACTACAGAATACAATTGCATAGCCCCAATAGTATTGGTTTGAAAGAAGGAGTAAGGTGTAATATTAAAGGATAAATCATATAGTTTATCTGTAATAAATCCTTGTCCATAAAGGATTTTTCCACTATCTTCTTGAACTACATCTGCTAAGCTGTCATTTACTGTGTGTATAATACCTTTAATTTGTCCCTTTAGGGGTAAATTTAGTATAGTACGAGTTAAGCCTTCTTCATCAATTGATCCTTGAGAGCTGGTTACAAGATTGACTAGGATTTCTCCTGTCATAATGCCCTTTCGAAGAACTAAATGACGAAGTAAGCCTTGGTGGGTTCTTTTGTGATAGTAAGAATAATTGTTTTTTTTAGCATAAGAGAGGACTGATTTTAAAATATCTCGAAAATCCTCGTCTACTAATATGCAAACATCAGTGTTTACGATGTCATACATACTGCTTCTCTTGTGAAGGCCAAGGGTCAAAGGTCCATCTTTGTATTCATCCCCAAAGGAGAACTCCATTTTATTACGGTATTCAAAGGAGTTCTTTGAGCCTTCTACTCCTTCGTAGATTTCTTGTATATTAAAATCTTTCAATATATCTAAAATAAATTTTTTCTTTAAGGATAGCTGATCCTCATAAGTGAGATTTTGATAGGTACAGCCTCCACACTCTTCAAAGACAGGGCAGGGTGGATTTACTTCATTAGAAGCACTTTGTAATTTTTCTAATACAATTGCATCTATTTTATCTCTTCTTTTCTTTTTAACTTTTACTCTAAGCTTTTGACCAGGTATTGCATTTTTTATTGTGACTTTTTTATCTCCTTCAATATGTGCAATGCCTTTATTGGGGAATTTTACATCATCAATTGTAATATCAATTGTTTCTCCTTTTTTTACCATAGCTTCCTCCATAGAATTTAATATAAAATATAATTAATTTATGGTAACACATATTCATAAATATAGTAATATGTAAATTAACCTATTGAATTTTTGTCAATTTAGTATAAAATAGTAGTTGGATTAGAAAGGGGACTTTCAAACTTGAACTTAAAATCGCATATTATTTTAGCGAACCATATATCAGACATTTTAGAGGATCAAATTGATATAAAAATAGAAAGAGATATGTTGGAACTAGGTGCAGTATACCCAGATTGTAATCTTAAAAAAAGAGTCCGAATACATAATATAAAGCAAGTCTATCATAATTATGAACTACAATCAGAAAATATCATCAATAAGAATAAAAATAAATGGGGAGTCTCCTTTACATTAGGTATGTTATCCCATTATGTGTGCGATTCCTTTTGCTTGGCTCACAATAAGAGGATGAGAAGCATCGGTGATTTTAAAAAACACGTGAGATACGAAAATGGTTTAGCCGAGTACATATATGATTATCAATTAAAAAATGATGTAAGAGAAAAAGTTCAAGACAACTTTTTTACAAGCCTGAATTTTGATATTTATAATTTCCTTGGAACAAAACATAGTAGTTACTTAAATATGGAAAATAGAGACTATCAAAAGCAATTTGTGACAGATGTAGAGCATGCTATATCTTATAGCGTTATCGTGTTATGTGGATTTATCTTTGAATTAGAAAAAGCAGATTGCCCAGCAGTAGAAGTTTTGCATGTATAATAGTAAAATATTTAGTTTGGATGAAATAACAGCTATCATAAGGTAGCGATGTAAAGAAGCTATTTTTTAAAAGTAGCTTCTTTCGTTTTATGTTAACAAGGTAGTGAGGTGGTCAGAAAAACCAAACCTCGCCCTTGGCAAGAAATTTTAATTAGAACTTAAACGGGGTGAATATATGGGAATCATCGATTTACATTGTGATACAATCAAAAAGATTTATGAGCTACAAGAAGAGAGCCTTTATGAAAATTCTTACTCTATAGATATTAAGAAGTTAATTCAAGGCAAGGTAGATGCCCAGTTCTTTGCTATGTTTTTAAATAAAGCTTGGATAGAAGAACAAAAGCTAGATATCTACAAATATACAAAAGAATTTTACAAGGTATTTATTAGGGAACTGGAGAAAAATCAGGAATATATTAAGCTAGCAAAAAACTATTCAGATGTAAAAGCCAATAGGGAAAACGGAATACTATCCGCTTTTTTAACGATAGAAGAGGGGCATTTTTTAGAGGACAAAATAGAGAGATTAGAGGAATTTTATGAATTAGGTCTCCGACTGATTACACTTACTTGGAATTACGAAAATTGCATTGGGTATCCTAATTCTTATGATGAGAAGGATATGAAAAAGGGTCTAAAGAATTTTGGGTTTCAGGTAGTAGAAAAGATGAATGAATTGGGAATGATCATCGATGTATCTCACTTGTCTGATGGTTGTTTTTATGACTGTATAAAGCACTCTAAAAAACCAGTTATTGCATCGCATTCTAATTCAAGGGCAATTACTAATGTGCCTAGGAATTTAACGGACAAAATGATGGGTTTACTAGCAGATAAAGGCGGTATCATGGGCCTTAATTTTTGCCCTCATTTCTTAGGACAAGGAGAAACGAGCAAAGTAGAAGATATGATCCAACACGTAAAACACATCAAAAACAAAGCGGGAATAGATGTACTGGCATTAGGGACAGATTTTGATGGAATAGATGGAGAGCTTGAAATCCGCAATATTGGTGAGATAAATAAACTTTTGATTGCTTTAGATCGTGCGGGATTTCGAACAAATGAAATAGAAAAAATCTCTTATCTTAACGCTGAGAGAATCATAAAAGAATGTCTAAATTAGGAGTGAATGAATTGAGAGAAAGTATTGTCCATGCTAAACGGATTGTCATAAAAATTGGAACGTCATCTATTACCTATAAAAGTGGAAAAATTAATTTAAAAAAAATGGAAGAGCTCACAAGAGTAATTTCTGACTTACAGAATAGTGGGAAGGAAATGGTACTCGTTTCTTCTGGCGCAGTGGGGGCAGGTATGGGTAAAATCGGAATAAGTGAAAAGCCAAGGGAATTACCCATGAAACAAGCAGCAGCTGCAGTTGGTCAAGCAGTACTCATGCGATTATACGAAAAATTCTTTAGTGATTACAATCAAAATATTGCACAGATCCTTTTAACTCGAGATGTATTTAGCAGCAAAATTAAATCAAATAACGCAATGAATACTTTCAATGCATTATTTGAAATGGGAATAATACCTATTGTAAATGAAAATGATACAGTTTCTACAAGTGAATTAGAAGGAGACCGAATTGGGGATAATGATACTCTTTCTGCAATGGTTTCTGGTTTGACAAAAGCAGATGTTCTTCTCATTCTTTCAGATGTAGAAGGTTTATGTGATTCGAATCCTTCGAAGAACCCACAAGCTAGATTAATCACTTATATAGATCAACTGAATGAAGAAATCTATGATCTTGCTGAAGATTCTAAAACTGAATTTGGTACAGGAGGAATGATTACGAAGCTAAATGCTGCAAAACTTGCAGCCCAAAGATCTATTCCTACAGTATTAGCGTCGTCTGAAAATGTGGGTAATATTTATGAAATATTGGAAGGCAAGGAAATTGGAACATATATTAGTAAAAATTGTCTTCAAAACAGATAAATAGAAAGGCGTGTTTCTTGAACTTGATTAAAAAATTTGCAAAATATTATAGGCCTCACATGAAGTTGTTTTATTTAGATTTTGGCTGTGCTTTTTTAATGTCCTTGCTGGATTTACTCATTCCTGGTTTAATTGCCGTATTAATTGATGATGCGATACCAAATAAAAATCTAGACAATCTCATGTATATATCCTTTTTTATTTTTATCGTTTACGTTTTAAGATATATTTTAAATTATATTGTAACCTATTGGGGTCACGTCCTTGGCGTGCGAATAGAATCGGATATGAGAAGTGATTTATTTCATCATATACAAAAACTGTCTTTTAACTATTTTGACAATACGAAAACAGGACATATCATGTCTAGATTGATTAATGATTTGTTTGATATTGCTGAGTTTGCCCACCATGGACCTGAAGACATATTTATAGCTTCCGTTACTTTGATTGGTACATTTATTATTATGGTACTAAATAGCTGGAAGTTGACCTTAATTACTTTTTCTTTAGTACCTGTAATGATTGCCTTCACCATATTAAAAAATAAAAAGATGAAATCTGCTTTTAGAGAGACTAAAGCAAGAATAGCAGATATCAATGCTCAAATTGAAGATAGTATTTCCGGTATAAGAGTTGTCCAATCTTTTGGCAATGAGAATTATGAAAAGGATAAATTTGAAGTAGGAAATAATGATTATAAGGAAATTAAAGAAGACTCTTATAAATATATGGGGGAATTTCATTCAGGTATTGGATTATTCTCTAATGTATTAAACTTAGTGGTAATCTTTTTCGGTGGCTTGTTTGTATATTACAATCAAATTAGTATAGGTGTATTTGTTCAATTTATGTTGTATATTTCCATTTTTCTAGAGCCTGTTAAGAGGATTGCAAACTTGATGGAGACTTTTCAAAAAGCTGGTGCAGGCTTTGGTCGTTTTATAGAAGTAATGAATATTCATCCAGATATTGTAGATGCTCCTAACGCTAAAAACATGAGCAAGGCAAAAGGACAAATTACATTCTCAAATGTAGGATTTAAGTATAATGATAGTGAACAAGTATTGTCAAATATCAATCTAAAGATTGAACAAGGTGAAACGATTGCTCTAGTAGGGCCATCTGGAGCTGGAAAAACCACAATATGCAGTCTAATCCCCAGGTTTTATGAAGTTACAAGTGGAAAGATTGCAATAGATGATATAGATATTCGAGATGTAACGCTAAAAAGTTTAAGAGAAAATATTGGCATTGTCCAGCAAGATGTGTTTTTATTTGCTGGTACCATCAGTGAAAATATTCGATATGGGGATATTGAAGCTACAGAAGAAGATGTCATTCGCGCTGCAAAACTTGCCAATGCACATGAATTTATTTCAAAACTGCCTAATAGTTATGATACTTTTACAGGTGAAAGAGGCGTCAAATTGTCTGGTGGACAAAAGCAACGAATCTCTATAGCAAGAATCTTCTTAAAGAATCCATCGATTTTAATTCTAGATGAAGCCACATCTGCATTAGATAATGAGAATGAACGCATAATACAAGAATCCTTTGACTTATTATCTAAGAGTAGAACTACGCTAGTAATTGCCCACAGATTAGCTACGGTACAAAATGCGGATCGAATCATCGTCCTAACCGACGAGGGAATCACTGAACAAGGTACCCACGAAGAATTAATCGCCCTAGAAGGCGTGTACAAGTCTTTATATGATGCGCAGAAACTACAGTAAAAGATAGCGACCAGTAACTAGCGTTTAGGAAAAATAGCTATCTTCGGTAGCCAAAGAAGCCTAGAGAAATGCCCGAGAGTTGCTTTTTTCCCTAATATAGTTATATAATAAAACTAAGACAGAGCGCGGAGGAGATTGTAATGAAAAATTTAATTAAAATAGGAACAGTAGTGCTTTCAACGGCACTTACAGTACTAGGTATACTTTATGTGATCGACAAGCAACAACAGAAGAAAATAGGCGGTAGATTGGTGAAGGTGGATTATAGGTTTTCGAAAGAGTTTGAGTAAGGTGGTAAGGTGGTAAGCAAAACCAACAGGCCACCATTGGTGGCATAGGTTTTGCTTAGAACTTACTTAAGGACCCAAAAGGAATCCCTAAACCTAACTGCTGACCGCTGGTGGCAAAATAAAAGAATGGCCCATGGAGCCATTCTTTTATTTATAAGGTATGAGTTTTTTTTCAAGCCAAGCAACTATTGCATACATAGTACCTGCGGATACTGCTAATACGACGGTGCTCGTCATTACTAAGTCTAATTGGAAGACTTGACTGCCGTAAATGATGAGATAGCCTAAACCTGCTTTTGATACTAAAAACTCTCCCATGATAACTCCTACCCAGGATAAGCCCACATTGATTTTTAATGCACTTGCAATAGTTGGATAAGTAGCAGGCAGTAAAACTTTCGTAAGTACTTGTTTTTTGGTGCCACCAAATGTCTCTACTAAGGTAATTTTTGCTTTATCCACTTCTTTAAAGCCTGTGTATACACTTGTTATGGTTACAAACAAGGAAATCAGTAAGGTCATTACGATGATGGATGCTGGACCTGCACCAACCCATACTAGGATAACTGGCCCAAGGGCTACTTTAGGCAAACTGTTTAATACGACTAAGTAAGGGTCTACAACTTCTGAGAGGAAAGGCGACCACCAAAGTGCAATAGCAATAAGCGTGCCCGCAATGGTACTGACTACAAATCCTATAACAGTTTCTGCTACTGTGGTAAACAGATGCTTAAAGAGAGTACCTGATGCTAAAAGAGATCCAAATGTATCTACAATTTTACTCGGTTGGCTTGTAATGAAGGCGTCAACCCATTCTAGGTTCGCTGCTACTTCCCATAATAGGACAAAGAGCACTAATATCATAATACGGGTAATCAATACCATACGCTCGTTTTTCTTTATTTTACGTAAATATCTTATGTGTTCATCTGAATATTGATTATCATTGTACATGTATATCAAGCTCCTTCCATATATCATTATAGTAATTCATAAATTCTGGAGCTTTTCTATTTTGACTTGGCGTACCATCTGTCCCAGTCAATATAATATCATGTATTTTTTTGATTTTTCCTGGTCGCTGTGTCATAATGACTACCCGATCTGCTAAGGAAATAGCCTCTGTAATGTCGTGGGTAACCATGACTGCTGTTTTAGCTTCTCTTTTGATGATAGAACCAATATCATCCGTTACTGCCATTCTCGTCTGATAATCTAAGGCAGAAAAGGGTTCGTCTAGAAGCAATATTTCGGGATTCACTGCTAATGTTCGAATTAATGCAGCTCGTTGTCTCATGCCACCAGACAATTGGTTTGGATAATGATTCTTAAACTTGGACAAACCATAAGTTGTAAGTAAGGATTCTGCTCTTTCCTTATTTTCAATTGTATCACGTCCCTGAATTTCTAATCCTAGATATATATTGTCTAAAATCGTCCTCCAAGGAAAAAGGTGATCGTCTTGTAACATATAGCCCATTCGGACGTGGTCATCGCAGTAAATAATCTCACCTGAGGATGGTTGAACTAAACCAGCTAATATTGATAATACCGTAGTCTTGCCGCATCCACTTGGCCCTACTAATACGATGAATTCTCCTTCATTAATGTGTAGAGAAAAATCCTCTATAGCTAATGTCTCTCCATTTCTAGTATGAAAAATTTTTCTTAAATTTTTAATTCGTGCCGCTGGAGTAGGCAATTGATCCACCTCCAAATCATTTAATTGTCTCAACAGCCTTCTCTGCAAAAGATGTATTTACAAGATCAGAATATGGTGCTCTTGCATCTAATTCACCTGCAGAATCAAGAATATTTTGTAAGTGATCAAAAGAATGTTCGCTTAATATTGGAGTGTTATTCCATGAGTCTTGATCTTTATATCTTTTTACTACAGCGATTAAATCATCCATTTCTGTATCTGGGAAAAATTCAATAATCGCCTCTGCAATTTCTGTATAAGAGTGTTCTTGCACCCAAAGTTGACCTTTGTAAATAGCATTAGTGAATCCTTGAATTTCGTTAGGATTTTCTGCCATAAAACTTTTTGTAGCATTAAAACAAGTATATGGTACTTCACCACTTGCTAAGCCAAGGGAAGCTACTACATAACCAACACCTTCTTTTTCTAGTGCTAATGCTGTAGGCTCAAATAAAGATACATAATCTCCAGTACCACCTTTAAAGGCACCAGCTAATGCTGCGAATTGGATACTTGTATCCATATTCATATCTTTTACAGGGTCGACTCCGTTTTCCTTAAGAACCCATTCTAAGCTCATAAGAGGCATTCCACCTTTTCGACCACCTAATACATGCTTTCCTTTTAATTTTTCAAAAGTAAAGTCTGGATCAGGTTCTCTAGCGACAATAAAAGATCCGTCTCTCTTTGTTAATTGAGCAAAAGAAATGGCATAATCTTCTTTACCTTGATTATAAACATAAACAGATGCCTCCGGACCACAAAATCCAATATCTGCATCTCCCGAAATAACGGCAGTAAGTACTTTGTCTGCACCTTGGCTGTTTGTAACTTCTAATTGCAAGCCCTCTTCTTCAAAGAAACCTTGGCTAATCGCTGCGTAGAGTGGAGCATAGAAGATAGAATGGGTAACTTCTGCAACTTTGATGGTTTTAAGCTCTTGTTTTTGGCATCCTGCAAAGGAAAATAACAAAATAGTAATAATAAGTAGGGGAGCAATAAGTAAACGACTTTTCTTCAAAATAGTAACCTCCTTTATGTTTTGATACTGTCATTATATTCAAGGGGAAAAAAGTGGTGAGTATTTTGGTAGAAAATTATTAGTACCATGAATTAGTTGGCAGGTATGAATTTATAAAAAAATAGTATAATAGTAGGGACGAAATAATTAGAATGCTGCTTTCTATAATAGAGTGGTTTTTTAGAAGAGGTGGTACTAAAACAATATGAAAAGTATGATTTTTTTTGGTGCAGGGGCCTCAAAATCAGAAGGAGCGCCTTTACAAGATGAATTGTTTTCTGCTTATTTTAATGAATGTTCGAAGGATAAAGACAGATATTATAATGTCTTACAAGATTTTTTTATGAAAGCTTATAATCTGGATGTAAGAGATACAAAAGTATTTCCTACTTTCGAAGAAATTCTAGGATTGCTTTATTCAGCAGAGAAAAGACGAGAATCGTTTTACTTTAATACAGAAGAAATCAAAGAGGGCATCATATTTTCCATGGCAGAAATTTTAGACCGCAAATTTCTCAAGGGTAGTACTTATCACAATCAACTTATCGAGAAACTAAAAAAAGAGGAGCTTCTTATGGATGTGATTTTCATTACCACAAATTACGATTTGCTCCTAGACAGTGCAATACTGTCTAATGGATTAGACATCGACTATGGGTTTAAAAATATTTATAAGCATCAATCGGAGTGTTTGCCTTTGTATAAGATTTTTGGGTCTTTAAACTGGAAATATTGTGATGTGTGCGATAATTTTTTAATATCTTCTCAGATCGAAGACGGAATGCTCAAGAGCATCATTAAAGAAGATTACGCTTGTAATATCTGCCATAATCAGTTTAAATCCATTATCGTTCCGCCTACTTTTTACAAAGAAATAAGTAATTATTATCTAAATAATATTTATCATAATTTAAATAAAGGCTTATATGAAGTAGAAAATATCATTTTTTGTGGTTATTCCTTTCCTGATGCAGATCTCTATATTAAGTTTATACTAAAACGAGCGGAACTATATAAAGACAAACCCTTTAATATCATCATCATCAATAATTATGAGGGAAAACTACCAGAAAAAATTGAAAAAGAAAAAGACAAGTATAAGCTTTTCTTTAATGGAAATATTCATTATACGAATCACTCTTTCCAAGATTTTTGTAAAGAACCAGAAAGATTCATTCCTCATTAAAGTTTTGTATAAAATTAAAATTGAATAAGAGAGCAAATTTTGTCTTAGTTTATTATTTATATGCTTTCTATTATTTTTATACCTTCTCTGCATATACATATACAAAGGATTATATAAGTTTTACTGTATAAGAGGAGGGAGAGCATGATTGAATTAGATAAAATTATTGCAATTTTAAAGTATTGTGGACCTCAGACTTATAATGATTTATTATTTCAAGGATTCCAAGGAGATGAATCAGACCTGGAGCAATTAGTATCAAAAGGGATATTATTTAAATATCATAGCCATTACCACTTATATGAGCAATAAATTTATTCATCTATTTCATTTTTTACAAGAATGGGGTACAATATATCAAGGTGCCAAAAAACAGACGGAGTTGATATAGTGAAAAAAGTATTAATTTTTTCAGCCTCAACAGGTGGAGGACATAATATCGCAGCGAAATCCTTGAGAGAACACTTTGAAGCTTCTGCTTGTGATGCTATTACATATGACGCTTTTAAAGAAACCAGCAGTATATTGGACAATGTGATTTCAAAAGGTTATGAAAAAATTGTTCAAATTACGCCTCGTACATACGGTAGATTGTATCGAGCTGCAAATAATGAAACATTAAGCCATTATGTCATCGCAGTAATAACAGATATCGCTGAAAAAAGGCTTTTAAAGATTATTCAGTCTGAAAACCCAGCATTGATTGTGGTCACACATCCTCTTGTAACAAACGTTTTAGGAACGCTTAAAGGAGAAGGCGAATTTGATACGCCGATCATTTCAATTGTCACAGATTATATGATTCATAGGGCATATCTCAATAAAAATGTAAGTGCATATATCGTAGGAAGTGAGTACACAAAGGAAGATATGATAGAAAAAGGCGTGCCAGGCGACAAAATCTACCCTTATGGTATTCCAGTAAGAAAGTCTTTCTTAGATTATAACTCAAAAATCATAAAAGATTACGACGTGGATCTATCTGTATTGTTGATGGGTGGCTCAATGGGAGTTTCACAGGTAGAAAAGGCATTGTCTAGTCTACTGAAAACAAAGCATTATTTAAAAATTATTGTGGTATGCGGAAATAATGAGAAACTAAAGAAGAGAATTGAAAAATTAGTTCAGGAAGAAGAAACAACTAAAAAAATCGAAATTCATGGCTTTGTAGAACAAATTCCAAAACTAATGGATATGGCGGATGTAATTATAACAAAACCAGGTGGGCTGACTACTACAGAAGCAATTATAAAAAATATTCCCATGATTATTCCTTACTATATACCTGGACAAGAAGAAGAAAATGCAGATTTTCTACAAGAAACAGGCATGGCCATTAAAGTAGATCATATTGAGGATATTACTAGCGTAGTAGATCATCTGGTAACCAATAAGGATATTTTAGATAATATGGCTAAAAATATGTCTGAATTGTCAAAAGAACAATCCATAGAACGCATTATAAAGCTAGGTAATGAGCTGATGAACAAATAACAGTGAACAATGAACAATGAAAAAATGAATAATTAGTAAAAGATGCTCTTCGCTTTTGCGAGGAGTTTTATATTTTAGCAGAAAGCGGAAAGTTGAATGCGGAACTTTCTTTCGGGTCATTCTTAACTATTTTTTCCAACATACCAACTTATAAAGTTCCGCATTCCGCTTTCTACTTAAAATTAAATCCCCAGTGCCATACTACATATACTAAAATATGTAATTAAAACCAAGGCATCTAATATAGTGCTGATCATGGGATTGGCCATAATCGCAGGGTCTAACCCTATTTTCTTGGCGAGAATAGGCAAAGACGAACCGATCAATTTTGCTACCGTAATCGTTGCGATTAAAGTAACACTTACAATAAGAGATATATCTAAAGGGTAATGGCTGAAAAAAATTAAGGAGATAAAATTAAGTATCGCTAATCCTATACCTATGGAAATACTGACTCGCAATTCTTTCCATAGTACTTTGAATATGTCTTTAAAAACGACATCTCCTACAGCTATAGAACGAACCATTAAAGTTGAAGCTTGAGACCCAGCATTCCCACTAGTTCCCATCAGCATTGGAATGTTAGCGCTGAGAAGTATGACACTGCTTAATAGAGAATCATAACCTTCCATAATTGCTCTTGTGAAGGCAGCGGATATCATTAGAATAGCTAACCAAGGAAAACGTTTTTTTACTAAATCCTTGACAGAAGTATCTAAATAGCTTTCTTCATTGGCCTGCATACCTGCCATTAAGTGAAAGTCTTCTGTAACCTCCTCTTCCATTACATCGATGACGTCATCAACTGTGATAATACCAACTAATCGATTTTCTGAGTCTACGACTGGAAGAGCCAGTAAATCGTAATCACGGAAAGTAGTTGCTACTGTTTCTTGATCTGTTGTTGTTGTTACAGATATAAAATCACTTTGCATAACATCTTCTATTTTGGCATATTCATCAGCTAAAATTAAATCTTTTAATGAGATTATCCCTTCTAGTTTTCGAAAGCGATCTGTAACATAGCATGTGTAAATCGTTTCTTTGTCATAGCCTATTTTTCGAATCCGGGCAATGGAATCTTTCACAGTCATTTGTTTCTTAAAATCGATAAATTCAATAGTCATAATACTGCCAGCAGAGTATTCAGGGTAATTAAAGAATTGATTGATTAATTTTCGTTCGCTTTCAGGAGTATTCTTTAAGATTTTTTTTACTAAGACGGCTGGAATTTCTTCAAGGTAGTCAATTTTATCGTCAAAGTTAAGCTCATTGACAATCTCTCTTAGTTCTTCTTCCGCAATTAACTCAGAAAATTTAGCCTGGTAAGCTGGCTCCATGTGAGAAAATACCTCAATGGCCATGTCTTTTGACAGCAATCGAAAAACCAGTAAGCTATGCTTGCTATTGAGTTCTTCCATGATCTCAGAGATATCAAAAGGGTGTAGTGTAGATAGATAATTTCTTAATTCCTTAAATTGTTTTTTGTCGATTAATTCTATTACTTGTTCCAAGGGAATCACCTCTTATTTTATTTTGCCGATTCCCATCCACAATATGTAAGCATGGATGGGTTAACGGGTCTTTCTAAATTGCCTTCTGGATTATCATCCATGATTACACCTCCATTCATCTATCTATTATAAATGTTTTTTTGTTCAATAAGCAAGGCAATAAAGCAATAGCTTACGAATTTTGCTTGTACAATAAGATAAAAATCGATATAATGCAGTATAGATGTAAAATATGGTCTTTTAAAAAGCCTGAAAAATATACAAATAAAGGCTTTCAGGTGTTTGCACAAGTGAAATTGTAGGGTTCATATCTATAGACCCTACATAGCGGTCACCAATGGTGACCTAACAGGTTTTACTTAGAACTTACAACTTATAACTTAGAACAAATGCGCGTAGGCGCTCTACACAGAGGAGTGATTTTGTTGGAAACAAATATGTCCACGGTATATAATCCAAAAGACATGGAAGAAAAAATATATTCTCATTGGGAGTCTCAAGGTTATTTTAAACCTGAAATCAATCCTAAAGGAGATCCATATACAATAGTAATGCCACCTCCAAATATTACAGGGCAACTTCATTTGGGACATGCTTTTGATGGTACATTACAAGATATTTTGACTCGTTGGAAGCGTATGCAAGGCTATGCAGCACTATGGCTACCTGGAACGGATCATGCCAGTATTGCTACAGAAGTAAAAGTAGTAGAGAAGATTCGCCAAGAGGAAGATAGGACCAAAGAAGAGATTGGACGAGAAGAGTTTTTAAATCGAGCTTGGGACTGGGCAACTGAATATAAGGGCAGAATTACCAATCAGTTTAAAAAATTAGGCGCTTCTTGTGACTGGTCTAGAGAAAGATTCACTATGGACGAAGGCTGTAGTGAAGCAGTAAAGGAAGCTTTTGTAAGATTGTACGACAAGGGCCTTATTTATCGTGGAAGCCGCATTATTAATTGGTGTCCCGATTGTAAAACCGCCCTTTCTGATGCCGAAGTAGAATATAGCGAGCAACAAGGTCATTTTTGGCATATTCGCTACCCAATTAAGGATAGCGATGAATATGTGATCGTTGCTACAACAAGACCAGAGACTATGCTAGGAGACTCAGGTGTTGCAGTAAACCCAGAGGACCAAAGATACAAACACCTTGTTGGAAAGACTGTAATTTTACCTTTAGTAAATAGAGAGATTCCAATCGTTGCAGATGACTACGTAGATATGGAATTTGGTACAGGTGTAGTAAAAATGACTCCTGCACATGACCCTAATGACTTTGAGGTAGGTTTAAGGCATAATCTTGAACAAATTAGGGTAATGAATGACGATGCTAGCATGAATGAACTAGCAGGAAAATATGAAGGTTTAGATCGGTATGAAGCTAGAAAGCAAATTGTAGAGGACTTGAGAGAGTTTGGTCTTCTAGAAAAAATTGAAGGCCATGATCACAATGTAGGTTCTTGTTACCGCTGCGATACAACTGTTGAGCCCATTATTTCTAGCCAATGGTTTGTAGATATGAAACCTTTAGCAGAACCGGCAATTGAAGCTGTAAAAAATAAGTCTACAAACTTTGTTCCAGATCGATTTAGTAAGATTTACTTTAACTGGATGGAAAATATAAAAGACTGGTGTATATCAAGACAGCTTTGGTGGGGACACCGAATTCCTGCTTATTACTGTCAGGATTGCGGTGAAGTAATGGTAGCCAAAGAAAAGCCAACTTCCTGTACAAAATGCCAGTCTCACAATATTTATCAAGATGAAGATGTACTTGATACTTGGTTTAGTTCAGCGTTATGGCCATTTTCTACATTAGGCTGGCCTAATGATACCGAAGATTTAAAGAAGCATTATCCTACTAATGTATTAGTAACAGCATATGATATCATCTTTTTCTGGGTAGCTCGGATGATCTTCTCTGGAATCGAACAAATGGGAGAAACACCCTTTAAGGACGTATATATCCACGGTTTGATTCGAGATTCGCAGGGTAGAAAGATGAGTAAATCCCTAGGAAATGGAATTAATCCTTTAGAAGTTATTAAGGAATATGGTGCTGATGTCTTAAGATTCACTATAGTAACTGGAAATGCTCCAGGTAATGATATTCGCTGGTCCGATGACAAAATCATCGCTAATCGTAACTTTGCCAATAAGATTTGGAATGCATCTCGATTTGTTATGATGAATATTCATGAAGATACTTTTGAGCAAGAAAGTCTTGCACTAGAAAATTTAGAAAATGCAGATAAATGGATCATCAGTCGATTAAATAAAATTACCTCTGAAATAACAGACAATATGGAAAAATACGAAATGGGTATTGCAGCTCAAAAGCTTTACGACTTTATTTGGAATGAATTCTGCGATTGGTATATTGAACTTGTAAAATCTAGATTGTATAATAAAGACGGTGGCAATAGCAAGATTGCAGCACAGTATACATTAGCTTTTGTCTTAAAAAATGCACTTAAACTTTTACATCCATTTATGCCTTTTATTACGGAGGAAATATATACTCATTTAGTTGATGAAGACACGATTATGAAAGCAGTTTGGCCTGTTTACAATGAAAAGTTTAACTTCCAAAAGGAAGAAGAGGAAATTGAACTCGTTATGGATATTATCAAAAGCGTGCGAAATATCCGAGCAGAGATGAATGTTGTCCCATCAAAAAAGGCAGAGATCCTCATAGTAGCCAAAGATCAAGCTATTGAAGAAGTCATCTTAAATGGTAAAGGCTATATTATGAGTCTAGCAAATGCTACTGATGTTCGTGTACTAAATAAATCTCAGGTTCCAGACAATGTAGCAAGCAGTGTAATCAGTGGAGGAGAAATCTTTATTCCTTTAGCAGATTTAATCGACAAAGAAAAGGAAATTGAGAGGCTTAATAAAGAGAAGGCTTATCTTGAAAAAGAAGTAGACCGAGTAAATAAAAAGCTGGCCAATGAAGGTTTTGTAAAAAAAGCGCCTCAGAAAATAATAGATGAGGAAAAGGCCAAAAAAGAAAAGTATGAGATCATGTTACAAAATGTAATAGAAATGTTAAACAAATACCTTTAGAGAAAACTCTTTAGCAGGGAGGCTTGTAGCCTCCCTGTATTTTATATAATAGGAAAGCCTATTTTTGACATTGGCTCCATAAGTTGCAGGGTTATTAAATAATGTAAGCAATCATGAAATAACTGATTAACAATTGTAAATAATAGTTAGAAATGGTAAATTACATGCTGATTTCGACAAAATACACTATGAGCATGTGGTATTATAGACAGGCTGTTGTATTAAAATTATAATATACAATATTTATGTCGAATTAAAAAGGCAAAACTAGTGAAAGCTAGTGACGCAAAGCCAGAGTCTAAAGCTCAAGGGTAGCAAAGATCGTTCGGCCACTAAAACGCATATTTGAATATATGTTTTGAGTGGTTTTTTTAATGATTACTTTACTGTATAGAGCCTCAACTATAGATGGCAGTGTCGAAAAATGAAAAATGGTATGCGTTGAAAATTATCGAATTTTGTTTTATGATTAATGATATGCGGAAGGGGAGGTTTTAGATGGAAAATGTATATGATTGCATTAAGGAATTAAAGAATCAGATGAATAAATTAATCGAAGAAAATACTGATAATCTTCTAAGACCCGAAGTCATTGAAATTAGTCAGAAACTAGACAAGTTAATCTACGAAAGTATGACTGAAGATCAGTAGTTTTACTAGTGCAAAATATTCCATGTTCTCTTATATCTCTTTATGTCTTTTTTATCATGCGTCAAAAATATAATTTTTATTCTGATTACAAAAAAGACAATGTCTATTTTTAAGACAATGTCTCTATATTACTCATGTATTAAAGTATTGATGAGCTGAGTGTATAGTTTATCCCCGTTTTTTTCCCAATTTGAACATACGAATTCTGCTTGATTTTTGTTCACAACATTGAGCTTTATATCAATTAAAGAGACTTCATTTTCTAACAATACTAGGTTTACAATAAATTCTCCATCGCTCTGTTTTACATAAGAAGATTGATATTTTACCTGTCTAAGTACTTTGTCTTTATTTTGAGAGATGAACATTGTGATAATTTCTTTTATATAAGTTGGGATTCTACTTTCAAAGAGTTTAAGTGTAGATCTTCCTGGCTCAGAGATAGAGTAATAAGATACTCCAGCCTCCGACATTTCATAGATAAACGCATCTGTTTTAAGATTCTCAATCAGGAATTGAATATCAAAATAACTGATTTGTACATTTTCTAATATGATCTGTGTTATTTGCTCTTTTGTCATAGGTATGTTGAATTGAGACAAAGCAAATAAGATGATTAATTTGTTTTCTAAAATATTTTCAGAATCGAAATACATGACGCAAATCAGCCCCTTTATTAGTTATATTATATCACAATAAGCCACAGATTGCCCTAGTTGCTTTGCAGCTTCGGTCGTTTAGAATAGCACTTTGCTTGTCAAAGAGCGAAGCGATGCAGAGAAGCATTAGTGATACCCATGTCAGACTTGCTCAAGAAGACGAGTGATAGCGAAGTCTGATTGGGTGCAAGTTACGACTGGCACTTGCTGTTTCGAACATTATAACAGAAAAAGCATATAATCGTAACTTTCATTATAGGAAGTTTAAATGTTAAAAACAAGCGAATTATGTAAATAGGAAAAAGAAATCTTATAAGATTATTTTTTATAAAAGATGAATAAGCTGGGACATTTCTAAATACTATTAAATAATAGATAAAATAATGGGAGGGGGATACCTTTGAAGGTATATTTTCTATCTAAAAAAACAATGGTCATCATAGCAGCGATTTTAGTTGTAATCATTTTATCATTAGTTTTTATGACTTCAAAAGGAGAAGGACTAGCATCTGTTTTTAATGCACAGGAGAAGTTATTGCCAATATACAGTGTAGACAAGGAGGATAAAACCATAGCCATATCCTTTGATGCTGCTTGGGGTGACGAATTTACTCAAGAAATATTGGATATATTAAAAAAGGAGGACATTAAGACTACATTCTTTTTAGTAGGCATGTGGGTTGACAAGTACCCTGAACAAGTTCAAGCCATTGCAGATGCAGGGCATGAAATTGGGAATCACTCTAGTTCACATCCAGATATGACCAAACTAGACAAAAATAAAATGAAAGAAGAGCTCAATAGTACAAACGAAAAGATTGGTAAGTACAAAGAGTTAGACACTTTTTTATTTAGACCGCCTTTTGGTGCTTATAACAACGATTTGATTAAAACCGTTGAGGAATTAGGTGGCTATACGATTCAGTGGGATGTAGACTCTCTAGACTGGAAAAACGAAGGCGCTGAGCAAATTGTCAATCGTGTAGTATCTAATGTAAAGCCAGGATCCATTGTCCTTTTCCATAATAATGCAGAGTATACTACTCAAGCTTTGCCAACAATCATTAAAGAGCTAAAAGATCAAGGTTATACTATTGTGCCTATTTCTGAACTCATTTATAAGGAAAATTATACAATGGATCATACGGGAAAACAAATTCAGAATAATGTTAAAAATTAAGATATTACATATACTAAACTAAAATGGAAATACGTAGGAGAAATTCATGAAAACAATAGGAATGATAGGAACTCATGGGAAAACATCAATTCTTTATATCTTAGAGCATATCTTGTTTTACGGCAAAAGAAATGTTGCTTCTTTAGGTGATTTGGGTTTACGAATGAACAAAAATAAATTGCCAAATGATATAGCTTGGATGGAAGCTATTGAAGAAATGAAAAAAAATGATGTAGAATTTCTATTGGTGGAAATACACGATAATACCATGTTTTTTGATATGGCTTTTGATTGTGTTATCCTAAGCGCAATGGATAAAAGCAAAAACAAGGATGTTTTAGAGGGGTATAAGCGCCTTATTTGCAATGCAAAATCTGTACTTCTAAATGCAGATAGTAAAGGTAGTTTAGAACTCATTAAAGGAATATCGAATCTATACGTCATAACTTATGGTCTAAATTCGAAAAGCACAGTTACAGCATCTACTATATATGTTTCAGAAGGCAGAATAGAATACAATTATTATTTACAACGAGGTATTTTATCTGCCGGTAGCAAGGAAGTAATGATACAAGAAATGCCCATTGTGTGCAATTTGCTCGGTTACCAAAATATATACAATACAATAGCTGTTATTACGACAGCTTTGTTATTTGATATAAATATAGAGGAGTCTGTAAAGGCTTTGACTTGTATAGAACCAATACAAAATAGACTAGAGCTTCGAAAATACAAGGACATGACTTTTGTTTTTGATATGGCAAAAGATAACCGATCTATTAAGATGCTTTTTGAAACATTTCAGTATATCTATTATGAACACTTGCATATTGTCATTTCTATGGAAAATCTCGAGGGCATCTTAAGTGGAGCCCTAGAAGAATTTCTGGAGGATTTTTCATATATTAGAAATGCCAATATGTATGCTGTAGGGAAGAGAAAAAAAATCTTAGATAATAAGAAAAAAGATATTTTAGCCGATGCACTTGTAAAAAATCATATTGATTTTAAATACTACAGTGATGTAAAGCAGTTTATTGGCAAAGATGCACTACGAAACGGCGAAGACTCATTGATTGTCTGTATTGGTTTTCATCATAGATTGTTCTAAATTGAAAGACAAGTGAATATAATATTTCATGATAACTTTTTGTTTGTACTAGAAAGGAGAAAACAACTATGTCAGACAACTTAATAGAAAGCAACAAGGTCGTACTGATCGGTAAGATAGTCAGTGACTTTGAATATAGCCATACCGTATTTGGAGAAGATTTTTATGGTGTACTAATTGAAGTCCCTCGGTTAAGCGAAAATGTAGATCAATTACCAATAATTGTATCAGAGCGGCTCTTGACCGATCAGAATGTTGCACAAGGAGATAAGGTATATATAAAGGGACAATTAAGGTCGTATAATAAAAAGATAGAGGAGAAGAGCAAGCTCATCTTAAATATTTTTGCTAAAGACATCGAACCCTATGACGAAAATAGCGACGAAAAAAGCAATCCAAACTATATTTATTTAGACGGATACATCTGCAAACCTACAGTGTATAGAGAAACTCCTTTTGGCAGAGAGATTTGTGATATTCTCCTAGCGGTAAACAGGATGTATAATAAATCAGATTATATACCCTGTATCACATGGGGAAGAAATGCAAGATATGCAAAAAATATAGAAGTAGGAAATCATTTGAAAATCTGGGGGAGAATTCAAAGTAGAAAATATGAAAAGAAGTTTCTAGATGGCCAAGTCATTGAAAAGATAGCTTACGAGGTATCCATCTCAAAATTAGCTAAAGTAGATGAGGAGGAGAACGAGTACTTAGACGCTGAGCAAGAGTAAATATTAATACATAAAATCTACATGCATGATGATGCATAATACTTCAATAGAATAGTAATGGAGATGAGTTCTGCTGTTAAGTATAGAAATCGTTAAATACTAATAAACCCCAGGTAAAGGGTACCTGGGGCATTCATATGAGTGTTTTTTATTGAGTAAAGAATATGCAAAGTTTGAATTTTTGACCTGTGAGACTTGACCCTAGAGCACTGGTAACGGGTCATAGGCGTCATTATAAATCAAACTCTTCTGCAATAACTTGAATTGCTCTCTGCTGGTTTTCCGGATTAATCACGTATGAGATTTTAATTTCAGAAGTAGTCACCATGTCAATTTCAATATTTTCTTTGGCAAGTAGAGCAAAGATTCGGGCTGCTACACCAGATTGACTTCTCATGCCGATGCCTACTACAGACAATTTAGTAATATCTTCTTTTATATTTACTCTGATTTCAGGGTATTTTGATTCGAAATACGATAATACCTCTTTTGCTTCTTTTAACTCGGTTTTAGGCACAGTAAAAGAAACACTAACAGAGTTATCCCTAGGAGATGTTTGACTAATCATATCAATATTAACGTCTTTTTTAGCAAGTCGATTAAAAATATCTGAGATTACTTGAATGCTATATGGAACATAATCCAAAGTAATTATTGCATCATTATTATCTATCGCCATGCCTGTAATAGCAGTACTTTCCATCATCTGTGCAACCTCCTTTATTATAGTGCCTGGTTTTTCTTCTAAACTAGAAGCTACGTAAATTGGAGTACCGTACTTTTGGCCAAGCTCAATGGCTCTTCCATGCATTACACCAGAGCCTAAACTAGCCATCTCCAACATTTCTTCGTAACTGATACTATCAAGTTTTTTTGCTTTTGAATACAACCTTGGATCTGTAGAATAGATGCCATCTACATCTGTGTAAATTTCACAAGGACATTGCAGTTTGCTAGCAATAGCCACTGCAGATGTGTCTGAGCCACCTCGTCCAAGTGTGGTAATATCTCTATGTTCATTTACTCCCTGAAAACCAGCTACGATGATGACCTTGTTATCTTTTAAATGATGTCTTAAAATTGTATCGTCAATATCGCTGATTTTAGATTTCATGTGATTGCCTACGGTCTTAATATTTACCTGAGGTCCAGTTAAGGATATCGCCTCACATTCTAATGCATTTAAAGCCATAGACAACAAAGAGATAGATACTTGTTCTCCAGTTGATATGAGCATATCCACCTCGCGTTTTGGTGGGTTTTCAGATATTTGGTATGCCATATCAAGTAACCGATCTGTGTTTTTACCCATGGCAGACACGACCACAATAATGTGGTAGCCCTCTTCTTTTTTCTTTATAATGCGGCCGGCAACATTTTTGATTCGCTCTATGGAACCAACAGATGTCCCACCGTATTTTTGAACTACTATTTTCATAAAAATTCTCCCTCTAAGTTCTAATACAATTAATCAAGATTACCGCGTAAGTCTTCTAATAATTCTGTCTTGAGTTTTGTCTTATCATCCTTTTGCTTTATAACCCGAGCCGGAGAGCCTACTACTACAGTACCTGCAGGGACGTCTTTTGTTACAATGGAGCCAGCTGCAATGACTGCACCTTCTCCAACATGGACGCCTTCTAAAATTACTGCATTTGCTCCGATTAAGACATTGTCTTCAATGATGACTGGCGTTTTGCTTGGTGGCTCTAGGACTCCTGCAATGACTGCGCCAGCTCCTAGGTGTACGTTTTTTCCTAATTGACCTCTTGCCCCAACTACAGCGTTCATATCGATCATAGTGCCGTCTCCTATATGTGCACCAATATTAATAACTGCGCCCATCATAATTACGCAATTATTGCCAATATGTGCGCCTTCTCGAATAAAAGAACCCGGTTCTATCCTAGAATTTATTCTCGTAATATCTAAAATCGGAATAGCTGAATTTCTTCTATTATACTCTAATCGGTGAGATTCAATTTGTCCTTTGTGTTTGTCTAAGATTTTTTTTACTATATCCATTTCTGCAAAAATTACGCAGGATTCTGGGCTCCCGTAATATTCTAATCCTTCCAAGTCATTAGCTGAGAGATTGCCTTTTATGTATGCCTTAACAGGTGTAGTTTTTTTGATTGCTTTAATGTACTTAGCTAATTCGTAAGGATCTGTGAAATCAAATCGTTTTTTTAATTCATCATTCGAGGTCATAGAAAACTCCTTTCAAGAAACTTTTTCTCAATATTAATTATGGATATTTAGCAAAATTATACTACATAATATATATTTTAGATTAAAACAAAGAGCGGCGACTTCACCGCTCTTTATTTTGAAGGTAATAAGTGTTTTATATTAGTTGATTTGTTGCTAAAATAGCTCCTAACCCTCCAACACTTTGCGCATATCATAAAGGCCAATTTTCTTGTCAGCAATATATTTAGCTGCTCTTACCGCGCCTTTCGCAAAAACTTTTTTAGATGAAGCACTGTGTTTGATTTCGATGACTTCATCTTCCCCAGCATAAATTACAGTATGATCTCCAGCAATGGTACCACCTCTTATAGCGTGGATACCGAGTTCATTTGATTGTCTTTTAGTAGATTTTCCTTCTCTTCCATAAGTAAACTCTAGGCTGTTATCTAAAGCGCCATTAATTTCATTGGCAAGCATTAAAGCGGTTCCACTAGGGGAATCCACCTTTTTATTATGGTGTTTTTCGATGATTTCTATGTCAAAACCTTCTAATTTCTTTGCCGCCTCTGCTACAATACCAAGTAAAACATTTACTCCTATGGACATGTTCGCCGTCCTGAAAACGGGAATAATTTTTGATGCATCTATCAACGATGCTTCATTTTCTTCTGTCAGACCTGTAGTGGCCATAACTAGTGGAATTTTATTCGTTAAAGCGTAATCTAATATGCTTTCATAAGCGCTGTAATGAGAGAAATCGATAATTACATCTACTTTTTCTGTACAGTCTTTTGGATTGACATAGACAGGGAAATTTGCCTTCTCATTTTTTACGCGGTCAAAGCCAGCTACTACTTGCATTTGCCCTTCATTATTGATTAACTCTTGTAAAACATCGCCCATTGCACCATTACAGCCGGATAGTAAAACATTAATCATCTTTTTAGCCTCCTATATTAAGCCGTACGTACTCATTTCATTTTTCAAAACTACAAGATTTTTTTCTTCCATTTCAAGAAGTGGCATTCTCAAGTGACCTACTTCCATACTCATTACATTCATTGCCTCTTTAATAGGTATAGGATTTGCTTCAATAAACAAAGCTTTATTAAGACCATTCATCTTTAATTGACAATCTAGGCTTTTTTTGACTTTGCCGTCAAGATAGTACTCAACCATATTGTGTACGTCTTTTGGAATGATATTAGCCGATACGCTGATGACGCCCTTTGCACCTAGAGAAAGAAGAGGGACAACTTGGTCATCATTGCCTGAATAGATAGTAAAATCATCAGGAGTTAATCGCGCGATTTCTGCTACTTGTGAAATATCTCCACTTGCTTCTTTTACAGCTACAATATTGTTGATTTTAGCTAATTCAACCATTGTATCCACAGTAATATTTAAACCAGTTCTACTAGGAACATTGTAGACAATAATTGGAATGTTTATGCTATCTGCAACTGCTTTAAAGTGTGCAACAATCCCTCTTTGTGTACTCTTATTGTAGTAAGGGTTCATCACTAAGACCGCGTCTGCTCCTACTTTTTCTGCAAACATAGACATTTCAATGGCCTGCCTTGTCTCGTTACTACCAGTACCAGCGATAACAGGAATTCTCTTATCAATTACATCTACAGCAAATTTTATAAGTTGTCGTTGTTCTTCATCGCTAGTAGTAGGTGTTTCTCCTGTAGTGCCACAGATTACAATGGCATCTGTACCTTCTTTAACGTGCCAATTCAGCAATTCTTCCAATTTATTGTAATTTACTTCATCCTTTGTGTTAAATGGAGTAACGATTGCTACAGCTGAGCCTTCGAATATAGCCATTTTACAACACCCCTTTAAATTAAATTATTTTGAACTAATGTTTCGGCAATTTGAACGGCATTTGTAGCAGCTCCCTTTCGGATATTATCTGCTACAACCCATAAGTTTACGCCACTGTCAATACTTTCATCTCTTCTAATTCTGCCAACGTAAACTTCATTTTTTCCTGCAACATCTAAAGGTGTCGGGTACTGAAGATTTTTAATATCATTTTTGACGACGATACCTGGTGTTTTTTCGAGCAATGCAATGAGTTCGTCTAAGTCAAAGTCTTTTTCAAATTCTAAATTGATGGACTCACTGTGGCTGTAAAAAACAGGAACTCTAACAGTTGTCGCTGTAATGCGAATGCTATCATCGTGTAGAATTTTTCTCGTTTCGTTAATCATCTTTGTTTCTTCTTTTGTGTAACCATTTTCTTCAAAAACATCAATATGTGGTAATATATTAAAAGCAATTGGATAAGGGTAGAATTTGTTTGGTTCTCCTTTGCTTCCTTCTTCAAGATCCTTATAACCTTTAACTCCTGAGCCGGATACAGCTTGATAAGTAGAATATACAACTCTTTTTATTTTATATGTTTCGTGTAGTGCTTTTAGTGGAACCATAGCTTGAATCGTAGAGCAGTTAGGGTTGGCGATGATGTTTTTATGCCATTTTAAATCTTCTGGATTTACTTCAGGTACAATTAAAGGTACATTTTCATCCATTCTCCATGTACTGCTATTGTCTATAACGATAACGCCATTTTTTGCAGCAATAGGAGCGTATTTCTTACTAGTACTGCCTCCTGCTGAGAAAAGAGCGATATCAATATCTTTGTCAAAGGAATGCTCGTTTAATTCTTCTACAGTATATTCTTTTCCCATAAAATGGACCTTTTTCCCTGCAGAGTTTGCAGATGCCATTGGATAAAATTGATCAATAGGGAAATTTCGTTCTTCAAGTACCTCCATTATTTTATTTCCAACCATTCCTGTCGCACCGACCACTGCTACATTAAATTTTTTCATGTGAAACCTCCATATAATATAGTAATATAATTAGTTAAATGTAAAGAAAACAGCTAGTTCCTAGAAACTAGCTGTAAGTTTAAAGTATAATTTTATAGAAAAATAAAACCATACACTACAGATAGCTCTCCATCGTTTGACGGCAGTATTATTGTTATTCACAATAATCCCAGCAAATTTTTTATTCAGGTAAAAAATTACTTCGGCATTTTTTCCTTTCCTGTTCATTCAGTTGATCCTGATATCATCATGAGCAGTACTCTTAAAAAATGCGCCTCTATCGTTAAGTATGCAATTAACTTATATTATAACAGGTATTGCATATAAAATAAACAAAATTATATTTTTTTTACATTGAATTACGGTATAATGTACGAAGCAGCAGATTGGCTCGCAAAAATCAAATCGTTTTTTTTTGTGCTTGCACAAAAAAACGGATTGATTTTTATGAGCAAGTGCCAGTCGTAACTTGCAAACAATCAGACTTCATTATTATTCGTCTTCTTGTGCAAGTCTGACATGGGTGCCACTATTGTTTCCCTGCATCGCTTTGCGATTTGACAAACAAAGTGTTACTCCAAACGACCGACACCCAAAGGGTGGAGGTAATCTACACTATCCTATGGTATAATATTTAATAACTACAAAAGTCTTTGTTACTATTGTATGAAAGAGGCTTATTTATGTTCATAATTAATTTGGAGGAGCAAATATGAGAGACAGTATTATAAATTTAGAGTCTGAAGCAATTGCCGTTAGAAGGTATTTACATACAATTCCAGAAGAAGGATTTAAGGAATACAAGACAACTGAGTATATTTACAATTACTTATCTGATCTAGGTATTAAGACAATAGAGAAAGTGGCGACAACTGGAATTATTGCTTTTTTTCCTGGAGAATCTAAGGACGAAACCATAGCCTTTCGAGCAGATATGGATGGATTATCTATAGACGAGGAGAACGCATGCGAATATGTATCTACTCATAAAGGTATGATGCACGGGTGTGGGCATGATGGACATATGACGATTCTTCTTTTGATGGCTAAGTATATGGTAGATAATCACATTACTCCTAAAAAGAATGTGCTTCTTATTTTTCAACCTGCTGAGGAAGGTCCTGGAGGGGCAGAAATCATCATCAAAGAAGGTATCTTGCAAAAGTATAAGGTAAAGAAAATATATGGCTGTCACATTATGCCTACTGTAGAAGAAGGGACAATAGGGTGCAAGCCTGGCCCTCTTATGGC
>NZ_CALNCS010000016.1 GCF_937875145.1 Alkalibaculum bacchi
GTACAATGAGGAAATTGAAGCTATTTTAACTGATATGAACGACATTGTAGAGTCTAATGAAGATACTGCTTTTGTGAAGCAAATACGTCTTATTGAATCCTTTAAAGGTGCTGGTTTTCTTTCTGCTGTTAGCCTTATGTGTGAAATTGGGGACTTTTCTGCTTTTAAATCACCTAAACAACTCTTTGCATATTTTGGCTTAGATCCAGCTGTTAAACAATCAGGTAAATTTAACGGTACCGATGTTAAAATGTCAAAACGTGGCTCTAGGATTGCCAGAAGAGTAATACATACCATGGCTTTAGTTAGTATTGCTCTTAATCGTAATGGTTCTGCTAACAACCCTGTTTTACGTAATTATTACCTTAAAAAGTGTCAAAGCAAGCCTAAAATGGTAGCCCTCGGAGCTATTATGCATAAAGTGTGCAATATTGTATTTGCAATACTTCGTGATGAAAAGGAATTTAAAATCATCACTCCAGAAGAACATCAAATCAATTACTTAAAAGCGAGATGCGACATCGCTGCATAATGTAATTCCATATTTTATTTTTCTGTTTTTTGATAACATTTCAAAAGGCTTATTAAAGTTATCTTTTTTTAGCTATGATAATTTTAAATTGTCATCAAATATTTTTTAAATTCTTATTGACAATTCTTAGCTGGACTTATATTGTTTTATATTTATGATTAAATGAGTAGATACGCATATACTTATATTTCTTACTCCTTTGTCATTTGCACTTATTCTTATTTATTACTTCATTGCAAATGCAGTCATCTTTCCCACTAGTTAAATCCTCCCAGAATATTTTTATCTTTTTTGCTACTTGGTCATTAAGTGAATACTTTACCCAAGATCCATCCTTTCTGCTACATATAAGATTACACTCTGTTAAGATTTTCATATGATATGAAAGTGTAGACTGACTTATTTGAAAATAATCTAAAATATCGCAAGCACACATTTCATTGCAAGACAACATCTCAACGATCTTTAAGCGAGTCTCATCAGATAATGCCTTAAACACTACTGTATATTCTTTATAATCTACCATTGCTTTACTCCCATCTCAAAACATATCGAGATTTATCGATATGTTTATTATATGAGCCATATCGATAAATGTCAATATGTTTTTATATTCATCCATATAGCCCATATATTAGAGACTGTTAATTGTCCCTTACGCTTTCATTTCTCCTACTCTCTTGCTTTTTTTAATATACCCACAACTTCTTCAGTTTTAAGAACCTTGCCATATGAGACAACCTTTCCATCAATAACTAGAGCAGGGGTTGTCATCACACCATATGATGCTATTTGAGAAAAATCGGTTATATGATCAATTGTTGTGTCCATGCTAAGTTGCTGGAGAGCCTCTTTTGTTGCTTTCTCAAGTTGGTTGCATTTTGTACAACCAGTTCCAAGTACCTTTACGAAAGCACCTTCTATCTTTGTACTCTTAGCTTTTGCTATGCTTTCGGCATCACAGTTACCTCCACAGCAATTTGAATCTTTTTCCTTTTTCTTTCCAAAATTAAATAATGCCATCATTAATCTCTCCCTTATTTAATAATTTGAAATTTCAAATATTACTTCATATATCAATGATTGTATTAAAATATCATTCTATTCTAAGAATAGTTCGTAATATCCCATATTATTAAAGGATATTTACTCTAATATACTATTATCTCTAAATTATGAATGGCTCAACGATATTAAAAAAGTACCCTACTATTATTATGCCTACTGCACAAATCCCAATAAAAATTGAAAGCAGTTTAGGTTTTACTGCCTTACTTAGCATTATCAATGAAGGCAATGATAATGTGGTAACTCCCATCATAAAAGAAAGAACAACCCCTAGTTGAGCACCTTTGCTTAATAATGCTTCTGCAATGGGAATGGTCCCAAAAATATCAGCGTAAATGGGAATACCTATAATTGTTGCCAACGGAACGGCTAATGGATTACCTGCCCCTAAAACTCCTACGACCCATTCTTCTGGAATCCAGTTATGAATTACAGCACCTATTCCAACTCCCACTAATATATAAGGAAACACTTTTTTAAATGTGTCGATCACCTGCTCTTTAGCAAAAATTATGCGATCGTGTTTTGTCAGTTCAGGAGATTCAATGTCTACACTTCCTCCTTGAGAAATAAAGCCTTCCACGTATTCTTCCATATTCAGTTTTTCTATAATGCTACCACCGATAATAGCAATAATTAAGCCAAGTACCACATAAAGTACAGCTACCTTTGCTCCAAAAATGCTCATTAGAAGGACAAGAGATCCTAAGTCAACCATTGGCGAGGAAATAAGAAACGAAAATGTTACCCCAAGTGGTAATCCTGCACTAGTAAAACCCATAAATAACGGAATAGAGGAACAAGAGCAGAAAGGTGTAACTGTACCAAGCAAGGCAGCAACGGTATTGGCTCCAATTCCATGGAAACGTCCTAGGATCTGTTTAGTCCTCTCTGGGGGAAAGTAACTTTGAATGTAAGAGATGATAAAAATTAGTGAACAAAGCAGTAGTACAATTTTAATCGTGTCATAGATAAAAAACTGCACACTAGCAATCCAACGGTTAGAAGTATCCAAGCCTAAAACTGATAATCCATTGCCAATCACCTCGTTTAACCACTTCATGCCAAGAATTTGATTTTGTATAAAGTCCCAAATTGCCTTAATTGCGTTCATTTTATAAATGCCCCCTTTTAATGTTTAATAATAAAACAATCACATCGAAATATTTGGATTTATAATACTTACAGAAAGCCATCTTTCGATGGCTACTTCGTTTATCATCAGCTTTACTACTGAACTCAATAATTACAGTATCATAGTAGCTAAAAAAACATTATATAAATCCTTTCATATGCTTTGCACCTAACTCTTGTTCCTTAATTAGTAAATGTTGCTGGGGAGTGAAAGGTTCCCCATCTTCAATGATTTTTTCAATAAAATAATTGCAATCCGTCAAAATGTTTTCCCCCAATGTAAACGCCTTTTTAAACTTCGCACATTCAAACTTATTTTGCTCAACTACTCCAGCAATGCCACAATATTCGCACTTTTTAATCATGTTTAACCCTCCCTTTAATTTTAAAACTAAGTGTAATTTAGTTCATATGGTAAAACTATGATGCTATATAATAATCTTATAGTATGATACTATAATTATCTTATCGTTCTATGATAAATACTAGTTAGCAATTTAGTATCTTCTTAAGTTCATCTAATTTACCATCATGTTTATTTTCGTGGATGGAACGACATTGTTGTACTTGCAATTCACCTACTATTAGTTTTGATGCAAATGCAACACATGTAGATTCTCCGCATCTTTTACAATTTGTTTTTGGTAAATATTTATATATATCTAATACAGAAGGCTTTTTTCGCATCTCAAATAGAGGTACTATTACATCTCTTTTTTTGTAAATGTCATTAATCAAATTCTTAATATAGTCACACATTTCATATGCATCTGTTTCATTTATAATTTTTGAAACTGAAAGTGTTTCACTAGAAAGTGTAATTATTTTTATTCCTTGATTAAACGTTAGATTTTCTGTTCTATGATTGTATTGAGCAATTTTTATCTCTGCATTCAGGTAAGGGAGAATTTCTGAAATATTTCTAGAAAATGCAGCTTTAAATCTCATTTTATTTGCATCTGCGGTGCAAGGTTCAATAAAAATAACGTTTACCTCTTCTAAATACATGCTTTTCACTCCATTCATGCTATTTATTAATTTTCTGAAGTGCTTCTATTAAAAAATCAATATCTTTCTTCTCATTAAAATAGCCGATTCCAATTCTACAAGTTCCTGTTGTTTTTGTGCCAATAATCTCATGTGCTGTAGGGGCGCAATGTAATCCTGCTCGAATCATTATTCCAAACTGTCGACCTAATTTATAAGCTACTTCATCACAAGATTTATCCTTTAAATTAAACGAAATTACACCAATAATTTTTTCACTATCTTGGGGACCATAAACAGTGATACCTTCAATTTCATGTAATTGATTAAAAGCATATTCTAACAATTCTTTTTCTTTGTGGTAGATTTTATTGACTCCAACCTTTTGTATGTATTTTATCCCTTCACCCAAACCCACAATCCCGGGAACATTTAGCGTTCCAGATTCTAATCTATTTGGATAGTAATCAGGTTGGTACTCATAAGTAGAGTCTCCTCCTGTTCCCCCAGATTTGATAGGCTTAATATCACCCTTCCAATTTATAACAAGTCCTCCTGTGCCCATAGGGCCAAGGAGCCCCTTATGTCCTGTAAATGCCAACAAATTAATATTATTGTCTATTACATCAATCGGGTATACCCCTGCAGTTTGAGCTGCATCCACTAGGAAAGGAATCTTGTACTTTCTACAGATTTCTCCAATTTCCTTAATTGGTTGGAGCGTTCCTAAGACATTGGATGCATGATTAAATACTACTAGCGCAGTGTCTTCACAAATTGCATTTTCAACCTCGAAAGGATTTGTAAAGCCTTCTTTACTACAGGGTACAACTGAAATAGTTATTCCAATATCTCTCTCTAATGTCTTTAAACAACGCCATACAGCATTGTGCTCTATGGAACTAGTAATAACATGATCACCTTTATTAAGAATTCCTTTTAAAGCTACATTTAATGATTCAGTAGCGTTTAAAGTAAAAATAACTTTTTTGACATCGTTAAAATGAAATAAATCTGTTATCCCTTTTCTAACTTGATAAATCAACATATCTGATTGAATGGCCGTTTCATAAGCGCCTCTACCGTAGGTAGCACCTATATCCATCATAAAATTAGTCATGGATTCGATGACTTTTTGTGGTTTAGGATATGAAGTTGCTGCATTATCTAAATAAATACCCATTAAACTCATCCTTTACGTATACTATCAATTATTAATTATCAAGAAAAGATTTAATAGCTTCAACTACATGCTCCAACTCTAACCAATAGATACAAAAGTACCTTTAAAATGTCTTGATTATTTACTATTTATAAAATTATTGTTTATACGTTGTTAATTATAAATATTCCATGTCTATACTCCTCCTTCAACAGTGAAACGATTACATCCAAATATTTAGATATATAACGCTTATAGAAAGCCATCCCTAGATGGCTGTTTTGTTTATCATCAGCTAATATTAGAAATCACATCGTTTGTTGTAATAATTTTAAGTAGATCTATGGCAGAAATACTACCCTCTTCACTTATCCAATAATGTGTCCATTTGCCCTCTTGTCTGCTATCAACGATGCCAGATTCGCATAAAATTTTCATATGGTATGATAGGGATGATTGTGGCATATTAAGTTGTTCCTCTAAAACACAAGCACATTTTTCACCACTACGAAGTAACGCAAGTATTCGTAAACGTCTTTCATCACATAAGGCTTTAAACACTTTTGCCTGCTCTTCATATGTCTTCGTCAAGCTCTCCACCTCACATTCAAAATTGTTGATATGATAAGTATATGCCTCAAATTAGTTTTTGTCAATATTTTCAAAAATCAATTCTCTATTTCTTCAAACTCTACTGTCCTATAAAATTCTATTCTTTCCTCTAAAGTTGGATGAGTGTGGTACCATGTTTTATATATATTAGATGGGCGCGGTAAGCCAAGACTTGTTTGAGTGAGTTTTTCCATGGCGCTAACCGCAGACTCTCTGTCTTCTGTTAATGAAACTTCATATCGATCCGCCTCGATTTCCATACTGCGAGATACGTAGGTTGAAATGGGATTGGATAAAAATGAAAATAGGTTAAGCATTATAATCAACAAGGGAATGGATGCGTAAGTACCTACATCTTTAAAGCCAAAAGTCCCATTATATAATTAAGTATTCATGTTGCGCTGCGGTACACTAAGTAAAGAATTAAAAATTCTTCTACCCCAACTTTTGAGAGCAAACCTTCAATCTGTTGGCAAAGTCTGTCATCTTCAATTGACGTGTACTCATTAAGAATAGGATCAATTACTAGTGGTGAGATAAATGTCATAAAAATCGTAAAGGGTATAATGATAAGAGCTATTTTAAACCACCAAGTTTCGGTAAGCTTATAAATAATAATATATGGAACCCATAGAAATAATGAGATAATCAAATTATTGATTATAAATCCCTTTATATTTAATTCAAACCACCTTAAAAAACTTTGATACGTCAGGCCGTATTTATTCTGTAGCTTTTTATTCATTTACTCATCTTCTATTATATACTCTTATATCAAAACAAAATTTATCAATGTCATCAATTTCATTTTAATTATTTACAATCCTCTAAATATCTATATATGAGTGATTATTGTATAATATTACATTATAGCTAATTATTTCATCAAAAACATCGGCCTGTTTAAATAGATAAGTAGAGCTTGCTGTCAATTCAAGTTTTCCATCTTCATTAACCTGCTACATTCCATTGACAAGATAATAGATATCCCTCATATTGACAGGGTAACAGTAGACATTGCATAGGGTGGCTGTACATGATTGTAATTTATCATGATTGAGGTAAATAATTTATCATCTACCTCAACCCTATCGATTTACTTTATTAATTCTACTCTATTATTTAATTTAGAAACATTTAAGAATCTTACCACTTACCTGCATTCATATGTCCTGCAAGTTCCGTCTTGCATCTCTGTTTGATTACCCAGGCTTCATCTTTTGCTTGAGTAAAGGCTGCCACGCACTTAGGATCTAGATTATCATCAATGCCTTTTTGGGAAATTTTAATTATTTTTTCTGCTAGAGTAATGATTTCTATATGAATTCCATTGGTTTTATCCGAGCTATAGATTTTATCAGCTGCCTCTTTCGCTAGCTCCTCGAACTTCTCTGCGCCAACATGACATTTAGGGCACTCTTCTGGAACACTATCTCCCTCATGAACATATCCGCAAACACTGCATTTAAATAGCTTTTTCATTAAAAATCCTCCTTCAATTCGTAGATAAAAATTACTATACCCTAACGCATTGATTTTATTCAATTTCAATTCATGCAAAAATTCTTGTCCGTAGCGTCACTTTAATCCGTTATAGATTTTGCCCTACCTACAATACCACCTTAAAACAAGACTTTAATAATGACTTTCTTCAACCTATAATGTATAATAACTTGTAAATTCACGGAATATAAAATGATTAAATATATGTCAAAAAATTTCTAAGGATATTATAGAACATGAAAACAATAAAGGAAATATTTAATTTACACAAGGGTGATATTGTATCAATTGTTGGTACAGGTGGAAAGACTACTTTACTATATCAATTAGCTAAAGAGTTAAAAAATGATTATAATGTATTATTGACCACAAGTACTAAAATAATCAAACCCTTGAAAGGAACTTGTGATTTTCTTTATACGAGCATAGAAGATTATCATATGAATCATAAAGTGAACAAAAGTAGTAGTATTACAGTAATTTCTAAGGGTATTATTTTAGAAAAAAATAAGCTCATTGGAATTGACGATAATGATCTAGAATCCGTAGCTCATGATTTTGATATGGTCATTATAGAAGCCGATGGATCCAAAAGCTTGCCATTAAAGGGATGGAAAAATCATGAACCTGTAATATTAGAAAAAACGACAAAAACCATAGGGATTATCCCTGTAAAAGTTCTAGATAAAAACATTAATGAGGATATGATTTATGGTTTCGAAGAATTTCAGAAATTTTCTAAAGAGAAGAAAATTATAGATAATCAATTAATTGGGAGAATTTGTTCTGATTGTAATGGGATATTTAAAAATTCTAAAAAAGAATTATACCTTTATATCAATCAAGTAGATTCTGCGGAGGATTTAATAAGAGCAATAAGCTTATCAAATTATTTAAGAGAGAATATCATAGGTAAACCTTTTTACTTCAAGATATGTATTGGTTCATCAGTAAATGGTATATATTATGAGTTTAATTGAGGAGAATATAAATGCAGAACGAAATTGAATTTTGTAAAGGCGGAGGTTGTACAGCCAAATTAGGACCAGAAATTTTGTCTTCCGTTTTAGACAAACTCCCTAAAAGGAAAGATGCGAACTTACTTGTAGGTTTTGACCATTCAGATGATGCTGCTGTTTACAGGCTGGCTGATAACTTGGCTATTGTACAAACACTAGATTTTTTTCCTCCAATGATTGACGACCCGTATATATTTGGTCAAATAGCGGCGGCTAATGCATTATCTGATATTTATGCAATGGGCGGTGAGGTAAAAGTTGCATTGAACATTGTCTGCTTCCCTGAAAAAATGGACTTAAATATATTGGGGAAAATTATGCAGGGTGGGAATGAGAAAGTAGATGAAGCTGGCGGTATCTTAGCGGGAGGTCACTCTATAAATGGCGAAGGTGTAAAATATGGTCTTTCTGTGATAGGCATCATCGATCCAAATAAGATATACAAAAATAATGGATGCCAAGAAGGCGATCTGCTTTTGTTGACAAAACCACTAGGTGTAGGTATTGTCTGTACAGCTCATAGAGTAGGTAAAAGCTCTAAAGAAGCCATAAATTTAGCCATAGAATCTATGACAATGCTTAATAAATACGCTGCAGAAATTATTCAAAGGTATGATGTTCATGCTTGTACAGATGTTACAGGCTTTAGCTTATTAGGACATTTATATGAAATGATAGGAAATGATTTTGGTGCAGATTTAGACAGTTTGCAAATCCCCTATATTCCAGAAGCATTGCATTATGCCAATGAGTTTTTTATAACGGCAGCAGCTCAAAGAAATAGAAATCATTTGACAAGCAAAGTAGAATTTTTCAATATTCCATTTGCGTTGGAAGAAATCCTCTTTGATCCACAGACATCTGGAGGACTCCTGATAAGTTTACCACCTGAACATGCAAAAAAGGCATTACATGAAATAGAAAAATTAGGATTGCCTTGCAGTATAGTAGGCAGAGTCACAAAAAAACACAATAAAATTGTTGTAAGATAAGGAGTACAAAAGTGAATAAAACATTAGACTTCAAAGGAAAAGCATGCCCTATCCCTGTTGTTGAGACAAAAAAAGTCTTATCTTCCCTAGATGAAGGAGATATAGTTGAAGTAATCGTGGATAATTTTATTGCTATACAGAATTTAAATAAATTAGCGCAACAGACTAAGAGCAATTTTTCATATAAAAAAGTTAATGAAGATAACTATATAGCAGAATTTGTAGTTTCAGCGAAGATAAATGCGAAAGCGGATTTAGAGATAGAATGTAATCTAAATTCAAATATATCAAATACAATAGTAGTTCTTTCTTCCGATAAAATGGGAGAAGGAGATGAGAAACTAGGCCATATTTTAATGAAGGGATTTATTTACGCCTTAACAGAACAAGAAGTTCTCCCCAAAACAGTTCTCCTTTACAATAATGGAGCTAAATTATCTGTAGAAGATTCAGATTCACTTGCCGATTTAAAGCTGTTGGAGTCACAAGGAGTTGAAATCATGACGTGCGGCACTTGCTTAAATCATTACGGATTAACGGAAAAACTTGCAGTTGGAACAGTTACAAATATGTATGTAATTTCAGAAAAACAAATGCAAGCAGGAAAGATCATTCAGCCATGAAAAAGAGCCATTTAATAGTAGTCAGAGGCGCAGGTGATATCGCAACAGGAGCAATTCAAAAATTAATGAGATCTGGATTTCCTGTCATGTGTACAGAAATATCCAAACCATCAGCCATACGGAGATATGTTGCCCTAAGTGAAGCAGTATATGAAAAATCATGGACTGTTGAAGATATTACTGCTGTTCATGTCAAATCTGTCTCTGAAGCTTGGGTAGCAGTAGAAAGTGGGAAGGTTCCAATAATTGTAGACCCTAATTGCAATATACTTAATGAAGTAAAACCCATGGCTGTAGTAGACGCTATATTAGCTAAAAAGAATCTAGGTATGAAAAAGGGCATTGCACCAATAACAATAGCTCTTGGACCGGGTTTTACTGCAGGTGTGGACGCAGATATGGTCGTTGAAACCATGAGAGGACATAATTTAGGTAGAATCATTATGGAAGGTTCAGCCATGCCTAACACTGGTATACCTGGTATTATTAGCGGATTTGGAAAAGAAAGAGTAATTCATGCTTCTTCGGCAGGTACAATTCATAATGTGAAGAAAATCGGTGATACGGTGATAAAAGGTGAAACAATTGCAACAATTGATCGACAGCCCGTTTTAGCATCATTAGATGGAATCTTGAGAGGGTTAATCAGAGATGGGTACGAAGTAACAAAAGGATTTAAAATTGCTGATATCGACCCTAGAAATGAAGTAAAATCTAATTGCTTCACTATTTCCGATAAGGCAAGATGCATTGGTGGATCTGTATTGGAAGGGATTCTAATGTTACACAAGAAAGCGGCTGGGACACTTTAGCCATCAGCTACCACCCGCCAGTGCTAAGGTCGAATCTCACAGGTCAAAGATTCAACTATATTATAGATGGTTTATATATAAGTTAAATTCAAAAGTAGGACTTTCTAATGCATGAAAAAAATGAAGGGATAGGTTGAAATCTATGATTTACTTGGATCATGCAGCAACTTCATACCATAAGCCTAAAGAAGTAGCTGAAGCTGTATATAATGCAATACAAGGTGTGGGAAACTGTGGTAGAGGGGCCCATGGTGCTTCTTTAGATTCTAGCCGCATTATTTATAAAACTAGAGTTGCTTTGTCAAGCTTTTTTAATGTGAAAGACCCTTCTCGCGTTGTCCTCACTTCAAATGCAACAGAAAGTTTAAATATCGCCATTCAAGGTTTACTTAAACCAGGTGACCATTGTATTTCTACCACTGTTGAGCACAATAGCGTTTTGCGCCCTCTCTATCATATGGAAAGCTGTGGGGTAGAGCTTACATTAATTCCTGCAGATCAAAAAGGATGCATTTCAATAAATGATATGGAATCAGCCATTTCATCAAAAACTAAGGCAATTGTAATAAATCATTCTTCTAATGTTACGGGTAATGTGATAGACATTGAATCAATAGGAAGACTATGCTATAAACATAAGCTTTTGTTTATATTAGATGCTTCTCAAACAGCGGGTATCATTCCCATTGATATGCAGAACAATAATATATCCGCCCTTTGTTGTTCTGGCCACAAGAGTTTGCTTGGACCACAGGGTACCGGTGTACTTTGCCTAGCAAAAGAAGTAAGTCCTACTCCCCTACTATTTGGGGGTACTGGTGTAGATAGTTTTTCTAAAAAAATGCCACCTAAACTTCCAACATCCCTCGAAGCAGGAACATTAAATACCCACGGTTTTGCAGGGCTTTTGGCCTCAATAAACTATATCGTTCATTACGAACAAATTAATATTTATAATAAAGCAAATGATTTTGCACAATATTTTATTGAAAAAGCATCTCGTATCCCTGGTATAACGATATATGGCGATTTTAACGCACTCGTTAGAACTCCAGTGGTTTCTCTAAATATTAGGGATACGGATTCTGGAATAATATCCGATGAATTATATGATCGTTATGGAGTAGCTGCAAGAGCTGGTATGCATTGTGCACCAGGAGTTCATGAAGTATTTAATACAGTAAATCAAGGTATGGTTCGATTTAGCTTTTCACATTTTAATACAATTGAAGAAGTAGAGGCTGCAATAGACGCATTAAGAATGATTGAGGAGGGAATACTGTGAGACCAAAAGAGTTACAATGCATTGTCACATTTAATACAACAACAGAGGCAATTGCATTTGAAGAAACGGCTAAAAAATGTGGCCTTGAGGGAAGATTAATTCCTGTGCCTGTAGTGATTACTTCAACTTGCGGTCTTGCTTGGCGTGAAAATATAAATAACAGGGCAATGGTGGAAGATATTCTAGAAAAACATAAAATAGGTTATGGTAAAATCTATAAATTGGAAATATGAATATTGAAAGCGCCTTCGGCGCGTTAAACTATAGTTGAACAATGGTTAAACAGTAGTGTTAGTTCTTAATCTTATTGAGGCTAAAATAACATATAGAAATATAGCACTTTCCTATATGTTAAACAAAAATAGCGAGGCTACCCTCGCTATTTTTGTTTTGATTTTATTAAAAAAAAGTTCTACTTTGACCCTAGCCCCTGCCCAATGTCATCCTTGAGCGCAGCGAAGGATCTTGACCCTAGAGGAATACCCTAATACAAGCGACTAAAGCGCCATATGCGCGCTTATAGAAGCGATAAATCCCCCACAGTATCGATATCTGATAACTCTTTCGGCGAACGAACCATGATTTTCTGTAAATCATCCAAGTGATTCTTCATGACGATTTTTCCACCAATGTCCCCTTTTAGCTTTAATAGCTCTTCTAGGTATTTTCTAGAAAATAAGGAAGGGTTTCCATAAAGGTCAGGACTAGCGGCGCAGATAATACCCTTGTCACTATCTTCAAAGGCTGAAACGATCTTTTCAAGGGTATCTAGTTGAAGAAATGGCATGTCACAGGTTACAAAAAGATATCCATCAGCACTCAAATCACTTTGTAAGCCCAGTTTTATGGAACTAGATAATCCTAAATAGCTATTTTCATTATGGACAACTGTTACTTTGCTATCTTTAAGCTGTTCTGCAATGACTGGGTATTGAGTTACGACGATTGTGCTATTCAGGTGTAGCTTAAGTACTTTTTCAACAGTGTGAAAATACATCGGTTTCCCCTTGACGGGATATAGCAATTTGTTTTCAATAAACCTTTCGCTATAACCAGCTGCAAGGAGTATAGCATTTACTTTCCGCCTCATTTTTTCTTGTTTTCTAACATGCCCATTACAATCTTCTCGCTTGTGATAGGTAACTGGCGAATGTTCACTTGAGTGGCATTGTATACTGCATGGGCGATAGCAGGACTTGGGGTATTGATGACAATCTCTCCGATAGATTTTGCACCAAAAGGACCTGTAGGCTCATAACTGCTTTCAAATTCAACTCGAATGTCTTTCACATCTAAACGAGAAGGGATCTTATACTGTAAGAAGGAACTGCTAGTTAATCTTCCCTTTTTATCATGGGTTACATCTTCGTATAATGCCATACCAATTCCCTGCATGATGCCCCCTTCTACTTGAATTCGTGATAAATTCGGGTTGATGACCGTTCCACAATCGACTACAGCCACATAATCGATGATATCCACTTTTCCTGTCAATTTATCGACTTCAACTTCCACTACTCCTGCCATAAAGGGCGGCGGTGAAGTAGGAGAATAATGGGATTCGCTAGCGGTTATATAATTGTTTTCCCCTACTAAGCTGAAATTTGCAATATCTTTCAATGAAATGCTCTTATCGTCTTCTAAGGAAAATACGTTCTTTCCATCAAATTCTACCTTCTCTACTGGAATCTTTAATAGCCTTGCACCCTCAGAAAGAATTTTTTCCCTCATAGACTTGCAAGTCTTGACCACTGCCATTCCTGTAATATAAGTGGTACTTGAAGCGTAAGATCCAGTATCATATGGCGAAAGATCTGTATCTACTCCGTGAACAACAATATTTTCTAAATCGCATTCTAATATATCAGCGGCCATTTGGGAAAGTATGGTATCACAGCCGGTACCCATGTCGGTAGCTCCAATCATTAAGGTGTAGAAGCCATCATCATTTAACCTAATCTCTACTGCTCCAACGTCTACATTAGAAATTCCTGAGCCTTGCATGGCGACTGCACAACCTACAGAGCGAATTTTATCTTTTCCTACTTCTCTGTAGGGATATTTATTATCCCAGTCAATCATTTCCTTTGCCTTGATTAAGCATTTGTCTAAGTGGCAGCTGTTTAGTACTTCGTTGTAGTACGCTGGCATCTTATTTCCAACTTGCTCATGGGTGAGCATGTTTTTCATTCTCAATTCAGTAGGATCCATATTTAGCTTTGTTGCCAACTCATTGACTGCACATTCAAGTGCAAAAATCCCTTGGGTTGCTCCATAGCCTCGATAAGCTCCCCCCCACATGGTATTGCTGTAAACAACATCAAAATCAAACTTAAAGGCATTCACTTTGTTGTATATGGTCATCGCTTTGTGTCCAGACAATCCTACCGTAGTAGGACCATGATCTCCATAAGCACCTGCATTCCACAATGAATACATGTGAATGGCTTTGATATTCCCATCGTCGTCAGATCCTAATCGGATAGTAATCTGCGCTTCGTGGCGAGGGCTACCATTTGTAAAACTTTCCTTCCTGGTATAAATCATCTTTGCAGGTTTTCCCGTCTTCATGGTTACTAATGCCGGGTACAATTCGCTGACTACGGATTGTTTTGCCCCAAAGCCACCACCTATTCTAGGTTTGATGACACGAATTTTAGATTTGGGTATTTCTAAAGCATTTGACAGTATTCTCCTTACGTGAAAGGGAACTTGAGTGGAGCTAATGACGTTAAGCCTTCCATAGGCATCAATGCTGGTATGGGTACGGAAGGTCTCCATCATAGTCTGGCTGTTTGCCTGGGTATGATAAGTTTCCTCGATGATATGGGTGCAGTTTTTGAATTGTTCTTCTACATCACCGTATTCACAACTCTCGGAAGAGCAAAGGTTTCGATTATTATCTGCCCCAATATCTACCAATGATTTAAAGTCTTCCTCCGGATGGATTAGTACTTCGTTATCCTTCGATTTTGTGAAATCTAAAAGAGGTTCTAGTACTTGGTACTTTACCTTTATAAATCGCAATGCCTTATCTATGCTTTTTTCGTCCCAACCAGCCACAATCGCTACTGGATCGCCTACGCATCGTAGTCTTTTATCTAGAATTAACCTGTCATAAGGGCTTGGCTCAGGAAAAGATTGACCTGCATTCGTAAATCTAGACTGAGGAGCATCTTTGTATGTTAATATACACTCAATACCTGGCAGTTTAAGGGCCCGATCCGTATTGATTTCCTCTACTAGTGCATGAGCATGAGGACTCCTGAGAAGTTTTACAATAAGGGAACTCCCAGTAGTAATGTCGTCCGTATAAACAGGTTTTCCGGTGACTAAAGACATGGCATCTTTTTTTCTGACGCTTTTATTTACAACCTTCATAACATTACACCTCCTTTTTACTTTGCAAATAGTTCTTTATGGCCCGCAATTGACCTACATATCCTGTACATCTACATAAATTTCCTACCAAATACTTCTTAATTTCCTCTTCAGTTGGATTTGTCAGCTCGTTTTTCATAGCGATTACGTTCATGATAAAACCTGGACTACAGAATCCACATTGTTCAGATCCCTCATCTGCCATAAATCCTCCGATTTCTAGTGCGTCCTTTTCTACGCCTTCAAGAGTTGTCACATGTTTCCCATTTGCCCTAATGGCAAGCGTAGAACAAGAAAGCACTGGTTTGCCATCTAAAAGCACTGTACACAAACCACAATTTGAAGTTTCACAACCTCTTTTTATACTGTAAAAGCCTTTAGACCTTAACCATTCTAGGAGTGCAATATCAGGCGAGACATCATCTGTAAATTCCTTTTCATTTATCCATAATTTAATCTGCATGATTTCCTCCTAAAAGTATCTCTTCTATATTTCTACGTATAAAAACATCAGCTAAGATCGAACGGTATTCCTTACTGCCTCGATCATTAGAGCCTAATACGATCTTATCTTTCACTACATTTATTATTTCGTTGATTTGTTCCTCATGTAGATTTTCACTAAGTTCCAGGCTAATTAGCTGGGCTTTCGCAGGTCGAGAGCCGAGCACTATGTTCCAAGTGTTTCCAGTATTTGATACTGCACAGGCAAGGATAGGTAAATCGCTAACGCTCTTTCTTTGGTTTACGTAGGCAACTTTTCTATTGTCTTTTTTTATAATAATCTTCACTAAGATATCATTATCTCGAGGCATATCCATAAATTGAGATAGGGAAACAATTCCTCCCTTGTATAACTCCACATACGTATCTAAAGCTAATAGCACTGTCAAGACATCTGAAAATCCAAACCTTGAAAATACAGTTCCCCCAACAGTGGCCCCGTTTCTAAACTGAACCCCTACGATGCTTTCAACAGACTTTTCTATGATGCCGTTAAAATATTTCTTCAAACCTGAATGCACTTCAAGATCCCTTAAAGTACACATAGCACCAATATAAAAGCGATCTTCATCCTCCTCAATCTTGTGTAAATCAAGGGCGGATAAGTCGATGGCTTTTCCAATCCTTTTTTTTCCCATCTTAAGCCACATGATTCCTCCGAGAATCACATTTCTTCTGCTTTGATTTAGTTCATATGCTTCTTCTAAGCTTTCTGCTATGACGTATTGATCAATAGTAAACAAAAGTTTCACTCCTTTCAACTTTTGAACTGGATAAATATATTCATTCTATTTGATATTTTATTTTTACCCTAAAATAATACCATTAACAAACGAATTATACTTGATTCAACAAATAAGTTCAATGAAAAAGCTTAATCATACACAAAAAAAACATGAACAATTTTCTATCATGAATGAATTTCGTTCGGAAACGCACCTCAAAAACCTTGACGCAATAAAAAAATTAATGCATAATTATTGAGGTCAATTAGATGTTTAAACGCATAATTTTGTATCATCAGGAGGATATAATGAATCAAAATAATAATTCGTTAATTTATCAACTCAATGGAAAGCCGCCAATAAAGACGGCTTTACCCTTAGGTTTGCAACATGTTCTTGCCATGTTCGTTGGCAATGTGACTCCAATTATCATTATCTCAAATACCTTGAGATTGCCTGTAGAACAAAAGGCATTTCTTATCCAATGTGCTATGTTCGTTGCGGGAATTGTATCCTTAATTCAGGCTTATCCAATAGGGCCAGTTGGTGCAAAATTGCCTATCGTCATGGGCACTAGTTTTGGATTTCTCCCTGTTTGTATTGCTATTGCAGCCAAGTATGGTCTTGCTGGAGTTCTTGGAGCTGGTTTGGCGGGAGGAGTTTTCCAGGTTGTTTTGGGTTTCTTTTTAAAGCGTATTAGAAAGTATTTTCCACC
>NZ_CALNCS010000017.1 GCF_937875145.1 Alkalibaculum bacchi
ACAAAATTAGCTCCAGAAGGTGCACAAGCGAAAGTTGACGAAGCAAAAGAAAAAATCGTTTCTGGAGAATTCGATGTATTCACAGGTCCAATCAAGGATCAAGCAGGTGCAGTAAAAGTCAAAGAAGGACAAAAATTAACAGACGAAGAGATGCTTACTATGACCTGGTTTGTAGAAGGTGTAGTAGGAAATATACCAGAACAATAGTTCTACGTTGTAAGAGATAGGTTCTATATAAAACAGTTCTAAGATGTAAGTTCTAAGTTGTATGTAAAAACAAAATGGTCATCAAGGTGACAAAATGCTTAGAACGTACAACATAGAACGAGGAACTAATATGTGGAACTAAAATAGGGAGTCGAACATCTTGTCATGCAAGATTCTTCGGCTTCTATTTGTTTGATTAAGGTGGTTTGTCGTAGGTTGCGGGCTTGAAGCTCCTTATAGCCGCTACAAACCTCGCCAACCTTGACAGGGGTAATACCACAATGCTAGTGACTAACGATTAATGGCTAGCGATTAAAGCGCCGAAGGTGCTTAATTCAGAGGTGAATAAATGACAGAGAAAATCGTTTCAATGAAAAATATATCTAAAACTTTTGGAAGTGTTAAAGCGTTAAGTAATGTAAACCTTGATCTATACAAAGGAGAGGTTCACTCTCTATTAGGTGAAAATGGTGCAGGAAAGAGTACTCTAATGAATATTCTATCGGGAATCTATGTGCCTGATGAAGGATCCCTAAGTATTAGAGGAAAAAAAGTGAGACTTCGTTCCCCAAAAGACTCTATTGATTTGGGCATTGGCATGATTCACCAACACTTTAAGTTAGTAGATGTCTTAACGGCTAAAGAAAACATTGTTGCAGGCTATAACAAAGGGGTCTTTGTCAAAGGTAAGGAGTTAACGGAAAAGATTAAAGCAACTTCCGTAAAATACGGCTTAGAAATAGATCCAGATAAAAAAGTGTACAATATGTCTGTGGCAGAAAAACAAAGAGTTGAAATCCTCAAAGTCCTTTACCGTGGTGCGGATGTTCTCATACTAGATGAGCCCACAGCAGTACTGACGCCACAAGAGACAGAAGGTTTATTTGATATTATACGCAATATGGCCAAAGAAGGATGTGCCGTAGTTATTATAACTCATAAATTAAACGAGGTAATGGAAATCAGCGATAAAGTGACCATTCTCAGAAAAGGTCAATCTATAAAGACTCTCATCAAAAATGAGACAAATGTCAATGAACTGACGGAAGAAATGGTAGGAGAAGCTATTGATTTGTCCATTAAGAGGGTTCCCTTGGGCTCTAGAAAAAAAGTCATGGAAATCAAAAACATGACTGTATTACATGGAGATCGGACAAAGGCAGTCGACAATATTAACTTTGACCTGTACAGTGGAGAAATCCTCGGTGTAGCGGGAATTGCAGGTAGCGGCCAAAAGGAACTTTGTGATGCTTTAGCAGGTCTAGAAAAGATTCATTCTGGTGATGTCTTATACCAAGGCGAAAGCATTCGCGGTAAAAAACCTGGGGATATTATTAAAATGGGAATTACTATGAGTTTTGTTCCAGAGGATCGATTGGGAATGGGTCTCGTAGCATCGATGGATATTGTAGATAATGTCTTACTTAAAGAATACCAAAAGTACCATGGAGTTATGCTCCACAAAAAAACCTCTAAAGAAAAGGCCATGACTATTGTAGAACAGTTAAATGTATCGACACCAGGTATTAATAATTATCCTGTTCGAATGCTGTCTGGTGGAAATATTCAAAAGATCCTTCTTGGAAGGGAAATTGCAGCAGATCCAAGCGTTATGATTACAGCCTATCCATCTAGGGGGCTTGACATTGCCTCGTCTATGTTGGTTTACGATCTCTTAAACAAACAAAAGCAAAAAGATGTTGCCGTCCTCTATATAGGAGAAGATTTAGATGTGTTAATGCAACTGAGCGACCGAATTTTAGTCTTGTATAATGGCATGATTACAGGTATTGTAGATGCAAAGGCTACAACGAGAGAGCAATTAGGTTTATTGATGTCAGGTGTTGTGGAGGAAACAGATGAGAATAGCCAAAAGAGATGAATTAACAGGAAATAAAGCCACATATGTTCGAATTATTGCCATTCTTGCTGCCTTACTATTTAGCGGAATTTTTTTACTCATTACAGGAGAAAATCCGCTTGAAATATATATTTCCATGATAGACGGCGCATTGGGAAGTGGGTATAGATTGACGGAAACCATCAATATAGCCATTCCTCTCTTGGTCGCTTCTCTTGGTATGATGATGGCCTACAAAATGAAATTTTGGAATATTGGAGCTGAAGGTCAAATTTTTATGGGTGCATTTGGCGCTACTTTCTTTGCCCTTTACTTTAATACACTGCCAAGACCATTGCTTTTAATTTTAATGGCAATTGGTGCAATGGTTATGGGTGGCATTTGGCTTCTTATCCCCGCTTATTTTAAAGGGAAATTTGGCACAAATGAGACTTTGTTTACCCTTATGATGAACTATGTAGCAATTAAATGGGTTACATACCTTCAATATAGCATGTGGAAAGACCCTAACTCAATGGGTTTTCCAAGAATCGCAAACTTTGAGGAAAACGCTTTATTACCAAAATTATTTGGTGTTCATATAGGTTGGCTTATAGCCTTAGTATTAGTAGTTTTTGTCTATATTTATATGACGAGAACAAAAACAGGGTATGAGTTAGCCGTTATCGGCGAAAGTGAAAATACGGCAAGATATGCAGGTATTAGTATTAAGAGCACTATGTTTAAAACCATGCTCATTGGCGGAGGCATTGTAGGCTTGACAGGAATGATACAAGTGTCGGGAATCAGCGGTACATTGTCTGTTGAGCTAACAGGCGGTATGGGTTATACGGCTGTTATTACTACTTGGCTTTCTGGCTTAAATGCACCTGCTGCTGCAGTAGTTTGTTTTCTCTTTGCTTTGTTAGAACAAGGGGGATCTTATATACAAACAGCTTTTCAAATTTCAGCATCTGTAGCCCAAATACTTCAATCCATCATCTTGTTTTTTGTGCTGGGTAGCGAGTTTTTTATTAGATATAAATTTGTTCGAGACAAAAAAATAAAGGAGGTTCTTAAATGATATCCTTCTTACATGCAACGGTGCAAGCAGGTACTGCTTTATTACTAGCCACATTAGGGGAGATTATTACACAAAAGGTAGGGCACTTAAACTTAGGTGTTGAAGGCATGATGCTAATGGGAGCGGTTATGGGCTTTATGGTTGGCTTTAATACAGCAAACCCTATTATGGCCATTCTTACAGCTGCTATAGCAGGTGCTACAGGTGCACTTATATACGCTTTTCTCACGGTTACCCTTAAAGCAAATCAAGAGGTAACTGGCTTGACCCTAACTACCTTTGGAGCTGGCTTTGCCACTTTTGTAGGCGATAAGTTAGTAGGTTTTAAATTACCTGGAGAAATCAATCACTTCTTTAGGCAAATATCCTTACCTGTATTGGCAGATATTCCTGTAATAGGTGAGATGTTTTTCAATCAAAATATTTATGTATATATGAGCTATGCCATCGTAGTATTGCTTGGTATATTACTTTATAAAACCAATATTGGCTTAAATTTAAGAATGATTGGAGAAAATGCAGGTGCAGCAGATGCAAGTGGCATCAATGTATTAAAGTATAAATATGGCTTTATCATGTTAGGTGGAGCACTCTGCGGTCTAGGTGGAGGTTATTTATCTTTAGTATATGTTCCCGTTTGGCAAGAAGGAATCACTGCAGGTATGGGGTGGATAGCAGTAGCTTTGGTTATTTTCTCTCTTTGGAACCCTTACCGAGCAATAGGAGGAGCTTATTTCTTTGGAGGACTAAGCATAATCGGCTTTAGACTTCAGAAGTACAGTCTGCCCATATCTATTTATTTCTTAGATATGTTGCCTTATCTTGCGACGATTGTAGTGCTTATCTTTATGTCTTTAAAGAAAAGCAAAGAAAACAAACCACCAAATGAACTTAGCCGGGCGTATTTTAGAGAGGAAAGGTAAAAAAAGGTGGTCAGGTGGTCGGCAAAGACCCAACTCGCCCAAGGCGAACAAGGTTTTTCCGATCAACCTTTCAACTGTTGTTAAAACAGACTATGGTTCAAAAGCTATGTGTATTTTCAGAAAATTCTTTTAATCATATCAATTTTTTGATACAATAATAAGAATAATAATTTTTCCCATAACTAAAAGGAGGTCTTGTATGAAAAGGTTTAATAAGGTTCTTATTGCTAATAGAGGCGAAATCGCTATTCGTATTATACGAGCTTGTAAGGAGCTTGGTATAACAACTGTTGCTATATACGCAGAGGAAGATAAGCTATCTTTGTTTAGAAGAAAAGCGGATGAGGCGTATTTAATAGAAGATCACAGAGGACCAGTAGATGCTTATCTTAATATGGATAAAATCATCTCTCTTGCCAAAAAGAAAAATGTAGACGCTATTCATCCTGGTTACGGGTTTTTAGCTGAAAATCCAGTATTTGCTCGTAAATGTGAAAAAGAAGGCATTACATTTATTGGACCTACTTATCAAATGATGGAGCAATTGGGAGATAAAATCCAATCAAAAATCGTAGCGCATAAAGTAGGTGTTCCAACGATTCCTGGTGTAGAAAAGCCAATCACTTCTGATGAAGATGCTCTAGAATTTGCTAAAATTGCAGGCTATCCTGTTATGTTAAAAGCAGCTGCAGGTGGTGGCGGACGTGGAATGAGAATCGTTGAAAACGATAAAACCTTGTTGAAAGATTTTAAATCTGCTCAAAATGAAGCGCTCAAGGCCTTCGGCAATGGAGATATTTTCATTGAAAAATACATCCAACAGCCAAAGCATATAGAAGTTCAAATATTGGGCGATAATTACGGCAATGCAGTGCACCTGTATGAAAGGGACTGCTCTATTCAGAGAAGGCATCAAAAAATTATCGAATTTACACCTTCTCTAAGTATTACAGAAGAGCAAAGACAAGCGATTTGTGAGGATGCTCTCAAAATTGCTCGATCTGTAGACTATAGAAACGCAGGTACAGTTGAGTTTTTAGTAGATAAAAATGGCAATCATTTCTTTATTGAGATGAACCCTAGAATTCAAGTGGAACATACTGTTACAGAAATGGTTACAGATATTGATATCGTTCAAACGCAGATTTTAATTGCTCAAGGACTGCGATTAGATTCTAAAGAAATTGGCATTACTAGCCAAGATGATGTAGCGGTCAGTGGCGCAGCTATTCAGTGTAGAATAACTACAGAAGATCCACAAAACAACTTTATGCCAGACACAGGTAAATTAGAAGTCTATCGTACAGGTGGTGGCTATGGTTTACGATTAGACTCAGGAAATGGATTTACTGGTGCGTATATCTCACCTTACTATGATTCGCTACTGGTAAAAATGACTGCCTTTGCAAAAGATTTTGAAAAAGCTAGAACAAAAGCTGTTCGAGGGCTAAAGGAAATTGAAATCGAAGGAGTAAAAACCAATAAAGATTTCTTGATAAATGTATTAGAACATCCTACATTTATCAATGGAAACTGTGATACAAACTTCATTGACCAAAATCCTGAATTATTTAAGTTGAGATTTAGAGGCAATGAAGAAAAAAGATTGTTAAACTTCTTAGGAGAAAAGGTCGTAAACGAGACAACAGGAAACAAAGCAGATTTCGACCTACCTATTGTACCAAAAGCAGATTGTACTGAAATGCTATACGGGACAAAACAGATTTTAGATGAAAAAGGACCGCAAGGTATTGTAGATTACATTAAAGCTCAAGACAAACTTCTTATTTGCGATACGACTATGAGAGACGCTCATCAATCTTTATTAGCCACTAGAGTAAGAAGTAGAGATATGATTAAAATTGCCCGTGCTACATCTGTCTTAGCAAAAGATTTATTCTCTATCGAAATGTGGGGAGGAGCAACTTTTGATGTTTGCTACCGTTATTTAAGGGAATCTCCATGGAAGAGATTAGAAGAAATCAGAGAGAGAATTCCAAACATCATGTTGCAGATGCTCTTTAGGGGATCCAATGCAGTAGGGTATAAAAATTACCCTGATAATGTGCTAAAATCATTTATCAAACAATCTGCAAACGCTGGCATCGACATATTTAGAATTTTTGATTCTTTAAATTGGATGGAAGCTATGAAGGTGCCAATCGAAGAAGTTCTAAAGCAAAATAAAGTAGCTGAAGTAGCCATGTGCTATACAGGCGATATTTTAAATAACAAAAGGACAAAATACAATCTAGATTACTATGTAAAGATGGCAAAAGAAATTGAAAAGACAGGAGCTCATATCTTGGCGATTAAAGATATGTCAGCCTTGTTAAAACCAGCAGCTGCGTATAAGCTCATTACAACATTAAAAGAAGAAGTGAATATCCCAATTAGACTTCATACTCACGATACTACAGGAAATGGTGTGGCTACCGCATTAATGGCATCCATAGCAGGGGTAGACATTGTAGACACTGCATTAAATGGTGTGAGTGGTTTGACAAGCCAACCAGCCTTAAATTCTGTAGTAGCAGCATTAGAAAATACGCCACGAGATACGGGTATGGATATTGCTAAGTTACAACAACTGTCTGATTACTGGTCTTCTGTAAGAGAAGTGTATACAGAATTTGAATCTGGTCTAAAATCAGGTAGCGTAGAGATTTACAAATACGAAATTCCTGGTGGACAATATTCTAATCTAAAAGCTCAGGTAGAAAGTTTTGGTTTAGGCCATAAGTTTTTAGACGTTAAAGAGAAATACCTCGAAGCCAATGAATTGTTTGGCGATATTGTAAAAGTGACACCGTCTTCTAAGGTTGTTGGGGACATGGCGATATTTATGGTGCAAAATGATCTTGACAAAGAAAATATACTGGAAAGGGGCAAAAATTTATCCTTCCCTGATTCCGTAATGGACTTCTATAGAGGTATGATTGGTCAACCAGAAGGCGGTTTTGATCCTGAATTGCAGAAAATGGTATTAAAAGGAGAAGAACCAATCACTGTAAGACCAGGAACATTATTAGAAGATGTAGACTTTGAAGAGATTAAGAAACAATACAAAGATACTTATAAATTAGAACTAAGCGATAAAGATGCCATATCTGTTGCCCTTTATCCAAAGGTATTTAAAGAATATGTAGAGTATTTTGCACAATATGATGAGTATATGAGAATGGAAAGTCATGTGTTCTTCTATGGTTTAAAAGAAGGAGAAGCTGCTCAAATCGAAGTGGATACTGGAAAAAGCTATATGGTAAAATTAGTATCAGTAGGTAAAACAGACGAAATGGGTAGAAGACCAGTAGTATTTGAAGTAGATGGATTTAGAAGAGATATCTTCATCGAAGACAAAAAATCCTTAAGTGCCATTAACAAGAAAAGCACCCAGATGGCAGAAAAAGGTAATGCTTTGCAAATCGGTTCAAGCATACCTGGTACGGTAGTAGACGTATTGGTTAAAGTAGGCGATAAAGTAGAAGTAAATCAACCACTAGCCATTATTGAAGCCATGAAGATGGAAACAGAAGTAGTAACGACAACAGCTGGTGTAGTAGATGATATTCTCATCGCAACAGGTCAAAGTGTTCAGTCTGGAGAATTGCTTATTACGCTTAAATAGGTTGAACCGTTGGTTCGTTGGTCAGTTGGGCGAAAAAACCTCGCTGGCCTTCGGCAAGTTGTGCCCTTGCCAACCACTTTGCCACATAAACAACAAAACCACCCCATTAATGGGTGGTTTTGTTGTTTATGTAGTCATTTCGTAAAAAAAATATAACATTATGTTAATACCCATGTTCTTACAAGTAAAATGGTGTATAATATTTACTATGTTGTAGTAAAGGTAGGTATTTAAATGTCTCAGATCTCTAATATTTTTGATAATCTCTTAATACTAGTAAGACCATCAAGCGTTATTGATATTATAATAGTCGCTTTTGTCGCGTATAAAATTATTCGTTGGATTCAGTTTACTCAAGCTGCACAAGTTGCAAAAGGTATTCTTTTTTTATTGCTTGCAACTCAAATGAGTGATTGGTTTGAACTCTATACTGTAAATTTTTTGCTTAGAAGTATTATGACTGTAGGGTTTATTGCCATTATTATTGTATTCCAACCAGAGCTTAGAAGGGCTTTGGAACAGATAGGACGAACTAGTTTCTGGAAAAGTAGGTTTACTGTAGACAACAAAGAGACGGAAAGAGCTATAGGGGAGATCATTGAAGCGATTGGAGAAATGTCAAATACCAAGACAGGGGCGCTAATCATCTTAGAGAAAGAAACCGGTTTAGACGATATTATCCTGACGGGAACCAAATTAGATTCTATAGTCTCGAGCGAGTTGATTCAAAATATTTTTACGCCGAATACCCCTCTTCACGATGGAGCCGTAATAATACGAATGAGTGAAAATAAATTAAAGGCGGCTTCTTGTTTGCTGCCTTTAACCGAAAATAAAAACGTAAATAGGACCCTCGGAACGAGACATCGAGCCGCATTAGGGATGTCGGAAAATTCAGATGCCATTGTGCTAGTTGTCTCTGAAGAATCTGGTGTAATTTCCTATGCCAGCAAAGGTAGATTATATCGTTATTTAGATATTAAGAGCATGAAAGAATTCTTAAAAGAAGAGTTTAATCCTAAGGAAGAATCGCCGAAGAAATTTAAATTTTGGGGGAATAATGATGAACAAGAGTGAACCTAAAATAGCCATTATAATATCCCTAGGAATTGCCATTGTGTTATGGTTTTATGTAATGGGAGAAGTGGATCCGAATGTAACGCAACGATTTAGCAATATACCTGTTCGCATAGAAAATAGGAATAGTTTAGAAGAAAAAGGTTTGATATTATCGGCAGACCAAGAGTATACTGTGGACATTAGCGTATATGGTCGCACCACCAGCTTGTATAATCTTCGAAAAGATATTGAGGCATCTATTGATGTGTCCAATATTGATGAGAAGGGTGAATACAGTTTGGAAGCAAACATTCATGGTTTGCCTGATGTAGTTCAATTAAAAAATATTTATCCTGAAAAGATTACATTAGAAGTAGACCAGCTAGGAGAAAAAAGACAAGAAGTAGAAATCAATATTGAGGGAAATCCACAAAGAGACTTAGTTGTCATGTCGCATTCAGCATCTCCTAGAAGTGTAGCTCTCTATGGACCAGAGGAAATACTTAAAAAGGTTTCAAAAGTAGTAGGTGTCATAAATGTAGAAGGAGCGGACAGTAATATAAGTCAAAGTGTTCCAATACAAGCAGTAGACTCTAATGGAAAAGTAATCGAGGGCGTGAACATAAGCACCTCTCGTTGCAATGTAGATATACAGATTGGTAAAACAAAAAAGGTAAAAATCGAGCCCGATTTTAAAGGAGAACCTAATGAAAAGTACATAATTACTAATATTACTGTGAATCCTAAGGAAGTAACACTAGGGGCAAAAGACAATCGATTAGGAAATATAGAGAAGGTCCTTACAGAAGAAATCAATATAGAAGGAATTCAATCCAGTGTCGAAAGAGTAGTAAAACTTCAATTACCCGAAGGTACGAACACTGTAGGTAATGGGACCACAGAAGTAAAGGTAAATATTACAGTAGAAGAAAAAGTAATGAAAGATTATCAAATCAAGACGCTAAAAGTAATCAATCAACCAGAAGGTATGGACATCATTGAGCCTAAAGAAGTAAATATCAGTATGAGATTAGAAGGTAAAAGCACAGATATAGAAAAATTAAATGTAGAAAACATTGTACTTTATATTGATTTAAAAGAAATGCTAGAGGGGGAGAACACAGTTAAAATCCAAATGGAACCCCTCGAAAGAATTACCATAAAGACCATGACACCAAATAATATGATGGTTACTGCGGTGAAAAGAGCCACAGCTAATGAAGAAGTAGCAGAAGAATAGATAAGGTTGGATTGGATCCTACATGCTAGCAAAAACAAAAGCCACCTTTGGTGGCTTTATTGTTTTTGCTTACCACCTTACTATCTTGAAAGAAAGGAATAACCCATGAACTATCAACTATCAAATATCAAGATTCCGATCCAAGAGATGACGGACGATCTTTTACAATACGTCTCAAATAAACTCCACCTTAAATCGGATAAGATATCTAATTTTAAAATTCTTAGCAAATCTATTGACGCTCGCAAAAGTCGACAAGGCGAATTATCTTTTATATATACTATTGAGCTCAACTATCCTAAGAATTTGACTAAAATAAAATCGAAATGGCAAATAAGTAAAATTGACGAAAAAACGATAGATTCATTAATCTACAAGGTAGACAAGAAGACCTTCCATAAGCCTCCAATAGTAGTGGGATTTGGTCCAGCGGGAATATTTGCAGCTTTAAAACTAGCGCAATCGGGCGCCAATCCTATTGTCTTAGAGAGAGGACAAGATGTAACTACCAGAAAAGAGGATATCGACTCTTTTTGGAAGAATGGAAATATTCAAGCGAATAGCAATGTTCAATTTGGTGAGGGAGGGGCAGGTAGTTTTTCGGATGGAAAATTAACTACTAGAGTAAAGGACCCTTTAAATAGAGAAATTTTGCAATGCTTTGTGGACCATGGTGCCCCAAAAGAAATTTTATACCTTCATAAACCTCATGTAGGGACAGATATACTGAGAAATGTAATCAAAAACATTCGTCGAGAGATTATTTCATTAGGAGGACAAGTTCTATTTAACGCCTGTATGACAGACATTATTGTAGAAGAAGAAAGAATAGTTGGCGTAGAAGTCAATAGTAGGGATCATTATGAAACAGAACATCTTATTTTAGCAATAGGGCATAGTGCAAGAGATACTTATGAACTCATTAATAAGAAGAAGGTAAATCTTGAAGCAAAAGGCTTTGCCATTGGCCTAAGGATAGAACATCCACAGAGCTTAATCAATAAAGCACAATATGGAGAACATTGGCAAAGCCCTTATTTAAAAGCTGCAGATTATCAACTCACCTATCGAGATGAGCAAACAGGTAGAGGTGTCTATAGTTTTTGTATGTGTCCTGGAGGCTTCGTAATAGCTTCTTCTTCAGAGGTGGGAGGGGTGGTCACGAATGGAATGAGTTATTATTCTCGTGGGGAAGAAAATGCCAATAGTGCTATTGTAGTTAATATTAGCCCTTCAGATTTTAATCACGATCCTATAGAGGGGATAGCGTTTCAAAGAAAACATGAAAGACTAGCTTTTGAACTAGGAGGAAAAAACTATAATGCACCAATTCAATTAGTAGGAGATTTTTTAGAGGATAAAGAGTCTATAGCCATTGGAGATGTAAAACCTACTTATACACCAGGTGTAACGCCTACTAACGTAGCCTTAGCTTTGCCCCACTATGTGTCAAGCTCGATTAGGCATGCACTGCCACACTTTAATCAAAAGCTAAAAGGCTTTAGCACCTACGATGCCATACTAACAGGAGTAGAAACAAGAACTTCATCACCTCTAAGAATTGTAAGAGACAAAACAACAAGAGAATCCCTAAACATCAAAGGTCTCTACCCAATAGGTGAAGGCGCCGGCTACGCTGGAGGCATTATGAGTGCAGCGCTAGATGGATTAAAGTGCGCATACCACCTTATTCCTATTGCTTGATTTTCCCAATTAGGATATAATAAAATAATATTTAATCAGGAGATGAGGATCGTGGAAATTACAGTAACAAGAACAAATTCACCAAAAATAAAACCTGATGAGAGTAGTTTGGTTTTTGGTCATGAATTTACAGACCATATGTTTGTTATGGATTATAAAGAAGGACAGGGTTGGTATGACCCTCGCATTGTGCCCTATGGACCCTTGACTTTAGATCCATCAACTATGGTATTCCATTACGGACAAGAGACATTTGAAGGGTTAAAAGCATACAAAGCAGAAGATGGTACCATTCAATTATTTAGACCAAAAGATAATATAAGGAGAATGAATCAGTCTAATGATAGACTTTGTATTCCTGCTATAGATGAAGATTTTTTCTTAGAAGCAATAAAGGCAGTAGTAAAAATAGACGAAGATTGGATTCCAACAAGTCCAGGAACATCATTATACATTAGACCATTTGTTATCGCTACAGATCCGTTTATAGGCGTAAAACCATCATCGACATATATGTTGATGATTATCTTAAGTCCTGTAGGTTCTTACTATAAAGAAGGATTAAATCCTACAAAAATTTATGTAGAAGACAAATACGTAAGGGCAGTACCAGGTGGCACCGGATATGCTAAAACGGGTGCAAATTATGCGGCGAGTCTTAAGGCACAAGTAGAAGCGCATGAAAAAGGTTACTCCCAAGTATTGTGGTTAGATGGCATTGAAAGAAAATACATTGAGGAAGTTGGAACAAGTAACGCCTTCTTTAAAGTAGACGGCAAAGTCTATACAGCTCCATTACAGGGCAGCATATTAGGTGGAATTACTAGAAATACCTCAATGGAGTTGTTAAAGAGCTGGGGAGTAGAAGTAATAGAAGAGTCCTTTACCATTGATGATGTTATAAGATGGCATCAAGAAGGAAAGCTTGAAGAAGCATTTGCAACAGGAACAGCAGCCGTCATTTCTCCAATTGGCATATTGGGTTGGAAAGGTAACGATATACAGATCAACAATCAAGAGATTGGGGAAATATCCCAAAAACTATACGACACCATCACTGCAATCCAAAATGGAAAAGAAAAAGATTCATTTGACTGGATTGTAAAAATGTAAAGGTAGAATTAAATTTATAGTGTAACATCAAAAAAGGACTCCGATGGAGTCCTTTTTTGATGTTATCCTTACAAAAACTGTCACACTTCTCATACACTCTTGCATATAATAATTATATTTTAAAAACGATGGAGGTGTATAGGATTATGACAAAATACTATATTATGATGACGGGTGAAGCTGATAAAAAATGGGGACTTTTAGATAGCAGTTCAAATGAAGTGATAAAAACTTTTCATAATAAAGAGAAGGCAATACAGTACGTGAATCAATTATGTAGCTTGGAAAATGCATGCTCTATTGTAATAAACGATCAAACAACTCATCAATATTACTCTGAAGATTCGGATTCGATGACCAATACATAAAAATAGGTGGTCAGGTGGTCAGTAAAGATGCGCCGTACATCGCATATTTGCTGACCACCTGCATGGATCCATGAATAAAAACCATCTAACTAGGTCAATAATACTACCAAAGAATTTTGGAGGGTTTATGATTGGATAAAGTAGAAAAAAGTAAAAAGACTATAATCGATAAAAAAATGATAAATCAATACGTACAGGTCATTAAAATGAAGATCCAAGCGTTTAAACACAAAAGACAAGCAGAGAAAGAAAGAATACAAATCAAAAATCAAAACAAATACTTCGTTGCCTTAATTGAAAAGGCCAAGCTCGAGTTAGAGCAGTCAAAAAACTTTTTCGCTAATGTAACGGACCCAGACTTAGTAGACTATGCTGCACATAAGATTCTCGCCAATCAATATTTTTATAATTATCTATTAAAGAAAGCCAAAAAAGAAAAGAGGTGGATTATATAATTAAGTTAGCCACCATTATACAAAAAAACGCCACGTGAATT
>NZ_CALNCS010000018.1 GCF_937875145.1 Alkalibaculum bacchi
ATAGTGCCTCGAATATTATATACAGTAAGATTGTTCTCTGGACCTTTTCTTACTACTTCAATTGATGCGCCTTTAGTAAAACCTAAGGCCATCATCCTTTCTTTTAATAGACCATTTGATAATAAGCAAGAAACCTTTGCTTTAGTACCTACATGTAATGTATTTAAACAAGTCATTATAACCACCTTTTTATAAAATTTAGCTTAAGCTAATTTATTCTTAATATTTTATGATAGAAGATGAGTATATGTTACAAAGAGATAGGAAAAAGCAAAAAAGCAGAAAGCAGAAAGCGGAGCTTGTTTCGGAAATTTGAAGAAGATAAGTGTTTTTGTTGATTAACGATTGTTCAACTACTGCTTAACTACCGCTCAACAATTGTTCAAGTATCGTCAACAAATTTAACAAGCTCAAAAGTTCCAGCATATACTTATAATAAAAGGCGAATAGAGAGGTTGAAATATGGATTGTAATGAGTACTATACTTTTAATAATTACATGAGTGAAAAGGATATGAGTGCTACAGAAGAAGACTATATTGAGATGATTTACAGATTGTGCGAGAAAAATAACGGTCATACTCGGGTAAATGATATTGCTCATCTATTGCATGTAAAGCCTCCTTCAGTGACAAAGATGGTAAAGAAACTAAAAGATTTAAATATTGTAGATTATAAGAAGTATGGGTGCATACAGTTAACGAAAAAGGGAATGGAGACTGGAAGGCTTTTGGTTTACAGACATAATGTCATAAAAAGATTTTTAACATTATTACAGGTAAGAGGCGATATTCATCAAGAGACGGAAAAGATAGAGCATACTATTAATAAAAATACACTAAGAGGAATTGAAAAGTTTGTCCTATTTTTTGAGCATAATCCAGAAAAACTAGATGAGTTTCTCTCTTACACAAATCAAATTGAAACAAGTCCGAATGAAAATATTGAGGGAAAAGAATAGTGAGAAAAACTATATTCGAAGAAAGTGAAGGACTCAAAAGCTTCTTCACTTTTTATATAGTAGAAAGTACTTATTCAAATGCAATGAATCAAACATGCCGTTTATCATTGATAATCTAAGCGATTTTATTTAGAACTTAGAATTAAAACACTCTATTTTGTGACGAAACAGTTTTTAGTATGTTATAATGTCGGAAAAGGAGGAAAAAGGATGTTATTAGTTACTTCAAATATTTTAGCATTTGTTTTAATAGTCAATTTCGTTTTAACTTTTACAATTATTTTCCTCGAGCGAAAAGATCCTCAAAGCACCTATGCTTGGTTATTATTGATATGGATTATACCAGCTATCGGTTTTATCTTTTATTTGCTCTTTTCTCAAAATATTGCAAGAAGAAAAATATTTAAATTACTAAATCAGGAATTGGAAACAACAAAAAAACTTTTAGATCAGCAAAAAATGCATTTAAAAAGAGAAGAAGTACCATTATGCAATTATAGAGATGAAATTTATAAAGATATGGTCTACTATCATCAAAATATCAGTGATGCCATATACACAAGCAATAATGAAATTCAAATTTTTACAGACGGCAAAGAAAAGTTTAAAGACCTATTTGAAAAAATCCTCGAAGCAAAACATCATATACATGTAGAATACTATATTATAAAAAATGATGATTTAGGCGTCTCATTGATGGAGCTTCTTATCAGAAAGGCCCAAGAGGGGTTGAAGTTCGCCTTCTTTTTGATGATATGGGTGGCAGGTATATCCATAAATCTTATATTACCCAACTTACTGAAGCAGGAGGGAAGGTGGGGAGATTTTTTCCGTCTAAAATACCTCTACTCAATTTAAAAGTAAATTATAGAAATCATAGAAAACTCGTCATTATTGATGGAGCTATTGGTTATTTAGGTGGCTTTAATGTAGGGAATGAATATCTTGGTCTAAAGGAGTCCATGGGTTACTGGAGGGATACTCATATACGTTTTAAAGGAGGCGCCATTTATGATCTACAGCTTCGATTTATTCTTGACTGGCGTTTCGCTACAAAAGAAAATATTGAGTTGACTGGTAGGTACTTAACAGATGAGATCTCTAATGGAAATGTAGCTATGCAGATTGTGTCTTCAGGACCAGATGAAGTGGAAGACCAAGTAAAAGAAGGATACTTAAAAATAATCAATTCTGCAAGAAATTATCTTTATATTCAATCGCCGTATTTGGTTCCAGATCAGAGTATTCTAGAAGCGCTAAAATTGGCTGTACGCTCAGGGGTAGATGTGAGGATTATGATCCCAAATAAACCGGATCACCCATTCGTATACTGGGCTACAACATCCTATGCAGGAGAGCTCCTTAGAGAAGGCGCAAAGGTATACATTTATGAAAATGGATTTCTTCATGCAAAGACCATTGTAGCCGATGATATGGTGTGCTCTGTTGGCACTTGTAATTTTGATATTAGAAGTTTTCGATTAAATTTTGAGGTCAACGGTTTTATTTACGATGAAAAAATTTCTATTAAGCTTAAAGAAATTTTCCATGAGGATATTGTATATTGTAGAGAGCTAAGCTATGAGATATATACACAAAGACCTCTTGTTATGAAGTTTAAAGAATCCATCAGCAGACTCTTCTCACCACTATTATAGTTGAAAGTGGAAAGCGGAAAGCAGAAAAAAAGACAAGCTCTCAAGAAAGCTTGTCTTTTTAATAGCAGTTGCTCTAAATGACTCCAAAGGAATACGAAAGAGCTAGTGACTAATGACTAGAGACTAGTCGCTGTATTTACTTAATAATTCTTCTTGCACCTATGTAACGCGTATTCCAATAATTATCAGTTAGTTTTGTAATTCTCACACCACTGCTACTGGTAGCACTAATGAACTCGTTGTTTCCTAGGTAAATACCTACATGTGAAGCACCAGCTTTATAGGTTTCGAAAAATACGAAATCTCCACGTTGAAGATTGCTTCTACTGACTGAAGTTCCTTCGTTGTATTGACTAGCAGCTGTTCTTGTAACGCTCATACCATTTTGTTTCATAATGTATTGAGTATAACCAGAACAATCAAAAGCTTTTGGTGTGCTACCTCCCATAGCATAAGGTACACCTATGTATGATTTTGCAGTTGCTATGACAGCGTTGATTTTGGTTGCTGTAGAAGTTTCATCGCCTCTGTTTGGCAATGAGCTGCTTGTACCTTCAAGTGCTTTTAATAAAGTTGTACGTGTTTGTGGGCCAAAAGAGCCATCTACACCAATTGCACTAGATCTTTGGAAAGCCTTTAAAGCATCGACGGTCATAGTGCCAAAATAATTTGTAGTATTGTTGATTTTCAAATACCCTAAACTTTTTAAATCTTCTTGCAGTTCTTTTACGTCTGTGCCACTCATAGCGTACTTAAGTACTCTTGGGTAGCGTGTTGATGTTGTTGGTGGTGTGGAAGGTTCTGGTTTGGTAGGTTCTGGTTTGGATTCTGAGTTTTGTTTGCCAGCTTTTACATTTTCAAGTGCAGCCTTAGATGCAGGGCCAAAATAACCATCTGCTTTTAATCCATTATCTCTTTGAAAAGCTATTACTGCATTGCGAGTTTGAGTTCCATAATAGTCCGTAGTCCTATTAATATCTAAATACCCTAAGGATTTTAGATTGTTTTGTAACTCGTTTACACCGTTGCCACGCATTCCATAACCTAGATAACTTAAGGCAAATGCAGAACTGGAAAATACAATCAAAATCAGCAATAAGATTGAAAGAACCTTAACTGACTTTTTCATCAAAATACCCCTTTCTTCGCCATTTTTTTATAATACCATTGTAACAAAAATGTAGAGGACTTGTAAATACATTTAATAGTGTAGGGAAAATAGAATTATCAAAAGTATATTCATTATTTTGGGGTTTTTTGCCCACTTTTGTAACAATATGATATAATAAAATAGTTACATTATTTGTATGAATTTATTTTGATTTAAAAGTAATAAGATTAATTAGGAAGGGATTTAAGAAATGGAACAATATGAAAGCGCGGAAGAATTAGATCTAAAGGAACTATGGTTTGTTTTTAAAAACAATATAAAGTTTATAGCTATTATGGTCTTACTAGCAATGATTGTAACAAGTATCGTAACTTTTTTTGTTTTAGATAAAGAGTACGAATCCTATACAACCTTAATGCTCGGTAAACCAAAAGAATATGAACAAGAAAGAGTAGATATTACCTATAATGATGTTATGTTAAACCAACAACTTGTGTCTACATATGGTGAAATTGTCAAGAGTAAGACAATTACTAATCAAGTTATCGACAATTTACAATTAGATATATCATCAGCTAAGCTAAGCCAAATGGTCACCGTCACTACACTAAACGATACAGAAATCATCAAAATAACCGTTCAAAATACGGATCCAGTGTTAGCAGCTACTATAGCTAATGAGATGGCAAATGTATTTATGGATTATGTCAGTGACCTAATGAACATCGATAATGTCAATATTATAGATGTAGCAGAAGCAAATAATACTCCTGTAGCCCCAAGAAGTATGATGAATATAGCAATCTCATTGGTATTAGGTCTTATGATTGGCGTATTTATTGTATTTATTAGAGAATACTTAAATACAAAAATTAACACGTCAAAGCAAGTAGAGGCTATAATCGACTACCCTATTTTAGCTATTATACCTGAATTCAAATAGATGCAAAATGCTTTAGGAAGGATTATAATATGAAAAAAAATACAAAAAAGAGTAAGATAAAGGATGCACTTATTGCACATACAGATCCGAAAGCTATAGTGTCTGAGGCTTTTCGTAACATGAGGACCAATGTTCATTATTCTAATGTGGATAAGGAGCTAAAAGTCATACAAGTCACTAGTACCCAACAAGGGGAAGGCAAAAGTACGATTACTGCCAATTATGCAACTACTTTAGCTCAATCTGGCAAGAAAGTGCTCATTATCGATTGTGATTTAAGAATACCTAGTATACATAAAGTTTTTGGCATGCCAAATGTCAATGGATTAATCAATGTATTGATGAGAGAAAGTGAATTAGACCGAAGCATCAAATATACTAAAGTAGAAGGTGTGTTTGTATTAGTAGCAGGTCCTGTTCCTCCTAATCCATCAGAAATGCTAGAGAGCAAGCGAATGGATGAAATCATTAATGTAGCCAGAGAAAACTTTGATATTATTCTTTTAGATTCTCCTCCAGTACTGCCCTTGACAGATGCTTTAATTATTTCAAAGTATACAGAGGGCACTATTGTAGTAATTGCCTTAGAAGAAACGCAAAAGGAAGCACTTAAAAAGACGGTAGAATCTTTAGAAAATATAGGTGCCAATATTATTGGAACTGTAGTAAATAAAGCCAATATCAAAAAAGGACACTATGGCTACGGAGGATATAGCTATAAGTATGCTTATAAGGAATAAGAAATTATGATAAATTTTGGAGGGGACTAATGTTTGATATACATAGCCATATCCTGTTTGGCGTAGATGACGGTTCTAAAAGCTTAGAACAATCTGTAGAGATGATTAAAATAAGCAACAGTGTTGGCTTTACAGACATTATAGCCACTCCCCATTATATAGGGAATACGAAATTTAATAGAGATATGACTGATAATACTCGCTTATTAGCTGATTTAAAAGCAGAAACAATGCATAATAATTTGCCTGTTAGATTGTATCTAGGTAATGAATGCTTTTTAGAATCGAATTTGGTAGATCATTTAAAGGATAAAAAAGTAGCAACTTTAAACGATACACCTTATATCTTATTAGAAGTGCCTAGAAATAAGACGATGTTTAGCAGCCTCCTTAATTTTATCTTTGAGTTACAGTTAAATGGAAATTTTGTTATATTAGCCCATCCTGAAAGATATGACTTTGTCATGAATGATATAGATACTCTAAAAGAGCTCATTCAAAGAGATGTTTTGATTCAAATGAACTTACCCAGCTTAGTTGGTGTATACGGACATGAAGTTCAAAATGTAGCAAAAAAGATGATTGACCACAATATGGTTCATTTAATAGGTAGTGATGCACATAATGAAAAAGGATACGAACGAGCTGGTAAAGCGTTGAATATTCTCAAGAGCTCTGTAAGCAAAAATACTTTTGAAGAAATTACAAGGAGTAATCCAAGAGCAGTTGTTGAGGGTAAAATTCTCTATCCAGAAGCCCCAATAAAAATAGAAAAGAAAAAACACTTTTGGCAATTTTTTAAATTTAATCGAGCGTAATTTTTCAATTAAAAATACTGAAAGAAATGGCACTAAAGATGAGGGCACCTTTTATAGAGGTGCTTTTTTTTATCCAGAATATTATCCCCTTTCAGAAATCAAATCTCTACTACGACAAAAGAAGCCTCTGGCACAGGTAATATGAAATTTATGATGAATGGAGCGATAACGATAGCCACATTGGACGGTGCCAATGTAGAGATTGCAAATGAAGTAGGAGATAACGATATTGTTGTTTTTGGATTAAAAGATATTGAACAAATTCGCATTATCTATACTATTTACTTCTCAAGGGATTTCTTACACTACATATGATATAACAAAGTCAAAATTCTTTGCAGGTGTTCCTCAATCTACGGTTATTTATCAGATCGCGATTGACAAATAAATGAAAATGGCTAGCTTTTGTTTTCTTCTACCTTCTGTTTTTTACTTTTCCCTTTAATTGTTGATATTCTAAAGACTTTAATGTATTATTATTATGACTAAAAATACCAAATGTAAGAGAAGTTGAGGAAAAGAAGGTTTATTATGATAGAATTAGGTAAAAAACAAACATTAAAAGTCATACGGAAAGCCAGTGTAGGCTTGTTTTTAAATTCTGCAAATGATCCAGATATGGAAGATATATTACTTCCAAACAATCAAGTTGAAGGGCTTAAGCTTGATGATGATGTAGAAGTATTCGTTTATAAAGACTCTGAAGATCGAATGATAGCTACTAGGAAAGTTCCTAAGATTACTTTAGGCCAAATATCAAGCCTAATGGTAAAGGAAGTAACGAGAATAGGAGCTTTTTTAGACTGGGGTTTAGATAAGGATTTACTCTTGCCTTTTAAAGAGCAAATAGGAAAAGTAAAAAGTGAACATTTCTATTTAGTATGTCTTTATATTGATAAGACAGATCGATTATGCGCTACTATGAAAATCTCAAAATACTTACAATCTCATTCTCCCTATAAAATGAATGATATCGTAAAGGGAACAATCTACAGTATTAACAGAGATATTGGCGCTTTTGTAGCAGTAGAAAACAAGTATCATGGGCTTATTCCAAACAGCGAATTGACTGGTCGCTTGTTTGAGTATGGGGATAAAGTTGAAGCTCGAATCAAAAGGGTAAAATCTGATGGAAAATTAGAGTTAAGTTTAAGAAAAGAAGTTTTTATGCAGATGGACGACGATGCAGAGAAAATATACGCTAGATTAGCAGCAAAGAAAGGCTTTCTTAAGCTAAACGACAATAGTCCTCCTAGTGCCATTAAGGCTGAATTTAATATGAGCAAAAGTGCGTTTAAGAGAGCAATAGGGAGATTGTTAAGAGAGCAGAAAATCAATATAACCGATAAGGGTATTGAATTAAGGCGATAGGAAGTCACTGTTTTTATATGCTAGAAAAAGTTCTGATCTTTAATTTATGTGCAAGGATTAGATTTTGACCTGTTAGACTTGAGTTTAGAGCGCTGGTGGCTTATAACAGATAGCACTTTCTTGGTAGGCAGTGATGGACAGGTTATAGAGTAAAGCATCAGCCTATAGTATAAATTGGAATCAATCGTAATATATTTTAGTAAGACGTTCGAATCAAGGAGGAAACGATGAAACAAGTAATTGGCATAGTATTTGGTGGAAAGTCTGGCGAACATGATGTTTCCTTAATGTCAGCCAGCAATGTAATAGATGTAATGGATAAAAGTAAGTATGATGTGGTTAAAATAGGGATTTCTCGAACTGGCGAATGGATGATGTATAATGGTGATACAAAGAGAATCGCCGCAGATACCTGGCAACAAGATGAAAAAAATCTCATAAAAGGTTTTTCCATATTTGATCACCCTATTATTAAGAATGTAGATGTGTTTTTCCCAATTCTCCATGGGCCAAATGGAGAAGATGGAACCGTTCAAGGTTTGTTCAAATTGCTTGGTAAACCTTTTGTTGGCTGTGGAGTCTTAGCATCTTCTGTAGGAATGGATAAAGTCTATTCAAAGATCTTATTTGAACATGCAGGAATACCTATAGGAGATTATACATCCTTACAAAGAGGCGATTGGAAAACAAGCGAGGAAGATTCTATTGTAGAAATTGAAAAGAAATTGCAATACCCTTTCTTTGTAAAGCCGGCCAATATGGGTTCGAGCGTAGGAATTTCAAAAGTTCACAATCGCCAAGAAGCAATAGAAGGGATAAAAGAAGCTTTTAAGTACGATAGCAAGCTGATTTTAGAAAAGGCTATTAATTGTAGAGAAGTGGAATGCGCTGTTCTAGGGAATGAAAGTCCTATAGCATCCATTTTGGGAGAAATTGTACCTTCTCAAGAATTCTACGATTATAAAGCCAAATATATTGATGGAGATAAATCTGCTTTAATTATACCTGCAAATTTAGATGAGTCTACAACACAACAAATTAGAGAGTATGCAGTAAAAGCCTTTAAATGCGTGAATGGTAGAGGTCTATCTAGGGTAGATTTCTTTGTGGATAAAGACACAGGTGATGTACTTATTAACGAAATCAATACACTACCAGGCTTTACAAATATCAGCATGTACCCTAAATTATGGGAAGCAACTGGAATATCATATGTAGAGTTAATCGAGAGAATCATCTCCTTAGCTATAGACGAATTTAATAGTTAGAAAAGCTGCTCTAAATCAACATAAGAGAGCAATAATCAGTTGTTGCCTAAAACATAAAATACCGACTAATGGAGGGTATAATGGATCAAAATAAACAGAAAGTATTAATTCGAATAAAAGGTACTACAAAACAAGAGGGCGAATCTGACGAAGTAATTGAATTAGTAACTCAAGGCGAAATGTACAAAAAGCGAAAGAGTAATTATATCATGTACAAAGAATCCGAGGTATCGGGCTTAGAGGGGACTACTACTACATTAAAAATTGAAGGCGATAAAATCTCTATTATTCGCTTAGGCACCATGAATTCCCATATGACCTTTGAAAAGGGAAAGAAAAGCTATAATATGTACTCTACTCCATATGGAGAGATGACGCTTAGCATTTGTACACAAGATATTAATATAAATTACAATCAAGAGCACGATCCAACAAATATATATGTAGACTACAATGTTGAGATACAAGGTTTAATGGCTGCCCGCAATATTCTAGATATACAAGTGAAGCACTAAAGAGAGGTTGAAGAGATGAATAGTACCATAGAAAAAGTAATTGAAAATGTCAAATCTGCAATAAATGAAAGTATA
>NZ_CALNCS010000019.1 GCF_937875145.1 Alkalibaculum bacchi
GATGTAACACACCAAAAGAGACTCTCTACTCTGCCATTGAAACGTTACATCCAGACATCATTGCAATAAGTATTACTAATACCTTAAATTTAGTTTCTCTCAAAAGGATTGTAAAAGAACTCAAAGAAAAGGCAGGAAGTAGTGTAAAGATTCTACTTAGCGGCAGTGCATTTATTCATGCCAATAAAAGTGAGAAAGACTTTAATGCTGATGGATTAGTTCAAACATTCAAAGACATTGAATTATTTAGGAGGAATCAACATGAGACTAGTATTTAATATAGCATGGAGATTCTTATCCTCAAGCAAAGGGCAAACCGCCTTAATTGCACTAGGAATCGCTATAGGAATATCCGTTCAAGTATTTATTGGCTCCTTAATTGCCGGACTTCAAAATAGTCTTGTAGACACAACCATAGGAAGTTCTTCACAGATTACAGTACTTTCAGACGATAATAACGGGCGAATCTCTAATTATTCTTCTATTATAAATACAATAAAAGAGACAGATAAGAATATCACTGAAATCTCCCCTGCGGCGGATGCTTCTGGATTTATTAAAGTAGATGATAGCACATACCCTATTCTTATGCGGGGATTTGAGCTTAATCAAGCAGATGGAATTTATAAATTAAAAGACGCACTTATCGAAGGAGCTCTTCCAGCGAACAAAGAAATTATCCTTTATTGGAGCATCTGGATCTGGAAAAAGCACTCTCTTAAATATTATAGGAATTCTTGATAGGCCTACGTCTGGGGAAGTTATGATTAATGGGATTCGAACAGACCAAATGAAAAAGAATCAATTAGCTATTTTAAGGAATGAGACGATTGGATTTATATTTCAGTTTCACTACCTTCTACCAGAATTTACTGCACTGGAGAATGTGTTGATGCCTTATCGAATAAAAAATGGTAAAGTTACTCGTGATATAATTGAACGAGCAAAAGAATTAATGAATATTATGGGTTTAGATAAGGTAAAAGACAACAATGCAACTAAAATGTCTGGTGGACAGCAGCAAAGAACTTCTATCGCGAGAGCCTTAATCAATAATTCCAAGATAGTATTGGCCGACGAACCTACTGGGAACTTAGATTCAGCCACTACAGAAGTCATCTATGATATTATGAGGGATATAAATGAAAAATTTAAAACCACTTTTATTATTATTACCCATGATCGTAGAATTGCTCAGAAAACTGACAGGATTATAGAAATCAAAGATGGTACAATAAATATAGATATTGAAAATACCGTTTTATCTTAATGATTATTATAAAAATCAGATTAAATTTACAATAGAATCTTCAACTATTATTATTTATATTTGATATTCCAAAAGAGAGCAAAACCTACAATACAAAGGCTTTGCTCTCTTTAAAATTTCCACCTATAGCTTTTTACTTAAATCAACAGCAATTACTACTTCGTAACCAAAAGAGGACAAGGAGCAAGTTGTACTATGCGGTTACTGACAACACCCAATAAGAATCCTTTATAAATTCTTTGCCCTATTTTCAGGGATATCCTCTAATACAAGAGTACGATTATCAACTTTGAAGGTATAAGGCTCTGCAATTGTTGACTCAAAATTGATTATTCCATCGTATACTTCTGGAGTGCACAGCATTATTGAGAGATTTTTATTTGCGCTATCATGCAAACAGAGAATATAGTTGTCTTCTCCGTTAAATTCTGTTTTCCACATTGTCGTACTCTCATATAATTTGGTGCCTTCACCATAGTCTCTTGAAAGCCCCTCAATTAATTCTTCATAAACAGTAGAAGACTCTTTTTTAGTAGGAACAATGCCAATACTTGATTGAATTAACTTACCATCTTCATCAAAAGTATATTCTGCTTCTCCTATTAAATCATTATATTTTATATCTTGATATAAAATATAATCTTCCTTTGATACTTGGGGATTTCCCCACTCCTTTTTTATCTCAAGAATTTCATCACGGGACATACCTAAATGTATATCTTTAAAATAGGGTGTTTCCTTTTGGCAAGCTGTCATACTGAATAAAAGTACAATACATAAAAAGATAAAGATTCCTGTATTACTTTTTTTCATTTTTTCATCTCCTTAAATATGTTTTTAATAAATGGAGTTCGATCGGTAAAAATCATACTAAAATATGTTGCTGATTTTTTTGCTTGTTACCAGTGATTTATCTTCCATAGCAGTCTAATTTGTTTTTCTTAGTAACCTCTTTAATTACTTCTTTAATTCCATATAAATCCATCTTATATTATGGCTTAATTTAGGAATATTGTGTATTAATCTTATTTTAATATAAATTTAATTCTTACTATTTAGTGAGTGTAAAACTTTATTAACAAGATATTTTGCTTGTTCGTTATCGCTTTGCTTAACAGAAACAGTATGCTGTGTTTCGTAATTCATATTTACTCCAACTCTTCTTAAACTAAATCTTTCATCGCTTCTTAAAAGTTTTACTACCTTGTGCTTATATTTAATATTATTTTCTGTCAGAACACTTGTTATTTTTGTCACTTCATCTACTGAATACCCAATATATACGTCTTCGTCATTAAATAAAAGCATTATTTTATCGAACAAAAACACTGTATATTCCCCCTTGTGTTTCACAATATACTACCGTGACTCAATTTATAAACAATACATCTTAAACAAACAACATCAGTTTAATTATTAGCAACAAAGAATATTAAAATTAGTATTCCAATAATTATAACACCAACAATAATCCTTGTAAGCAACTTCCCTTTTGTTAACTGTCTTAAATCACCTATAAGTGAATGGTCTATTGAATCAGCAAGGTTAGTCATTGGATTCTTTTTATATTCTTCCATTTTACGTTTATCTTCCATATCCATGATTTGACCTCCTAATATCTAATGAATTGATCAATATAATCCTATAAATATTAAGAGTTTTTATTTATATAAACCTTCAACGCCTTTATTAAAAGTATCAAAAGATATATGCTTAGTCCTACAACAGTTACTAAGATCACAACATTTACCATATCCCATACAAATGCAAATGCAGTTGACATATTACCACCACTTTCTAATTATACTTTTTTCTATATATGTAACATAGAGAATCATTACAAATTTGTATTAATACTCAACTACCTTATCCCAACCACCTTCAATTTCTTCTATTATCTCCCTGGTACCATCACTTTTTACCACTGTTACTTGTACCTCTTTCTTATCGCTGACAGCATACCAAAATCTCTTATTACCTTCTACCTGTATGATTTTTGCTGGTGCTTCTCCTGCGTATACTTCAGAAATAAGCGTATCGTCAATTGCTACTGAATAGATATACGGAACGTGGTTCATAGAAGTCCACTTTTCAGGTGTATTCTATCTTGAGCCCCTTGTTTGTCTCCAATTCCAATTATTATTCTCTAATACTTCTTTTCATTTTTTTATCTTCTTAAAATTATTATAAATATTTTACTTTATTCAATGATATACTATTATTTATAATAATAACCAATATATCCAATATTTACAATTACTTTTACGAATATTGGTCAATAAATTATCATATTTTATATTATGGATAAATTATTAAAGCACATATTATTGAGGAATAGAGAATGAACTAAGATTTGCTCGACAAATTCCAATTTATTTAAATAGAGTTACATTTCCTTCCCAAACTATAAAATAAAAGACTACCAAAAATGTAGTCTTTTATTTTATATCTATATTTCAACTTTATTTAACTTAATTTCTTATTGAGATGGCTAATTTTTATGCATCTTCCTCTAAAAAAGTAACGGTAATAAGATAAGATTTCTCATATTCCTTCAACAAATTAGGTTCTTCTATGTATTTTTCTATTGGCCAGGTAGTCATTTCATCAAAATCGCTTTCTATAACTAAGGTGATAGGAATCTCTTCTCCAACCTTTATCTTTGTATTACTATTTAAATACATTTGGGTTCTAGTAGAATATCCTTCTGTTTCCTCTTCTACATCAAATGTACTAGTAAAAGTTGCAGTGCCTGTATTGCCATTATTCTCACCCTGAAAAGCTACATTTAACTCGCTTTTGTCCATACTATATTCAAAATAGCATCTGCCATTTTTAAAATCAAGAGATGAACGGTTGCTATTAATAACTACAGGCATACTACCTTCTTTATTTTCTATTACATTGACTTCTATTGCTCCTATGTCTTTGTTCGTATTGTAATCAAATATGGTACCATTACCTCTGCCACCTGTCACTAAAGCCTGTATATTTTCCTCAGTTACTGTTAATGTAGCAGCAGAAAAGGTCATTTCAGGTAATATAGGCGTTGATTCTTCTTTTGAAGTGCCCGTTTCTTCTACTTTAACAGAAGAACACCCTACTAATAATAAAATACAGAAAAGGATTACACATATAACCATAGGTTTTTTCATGCTGGCACCTCGATTCTTTTATTTTAAAAATTCATCATTTCTCAATTCTTTTACCGCGTTTTTTACAGCAAGTTTTATAATAAAATACAAAATGATTGCTGGAATCGCGATCATAATAGGAAACACAAACAAGCTTATAAACATATTTGGCATCATCGTAAAACCCATCTCCTTTCATCTGTTTTATGCATTAGGAAAGTTCTACTTTGAGACTTAAGTATTATTTAAGTCCCCTTTATATGTGATGGAATCTTCCCCCTATAACACGTCACCCTAGCACTGGCCGCTGATGGATAAAGTGCTAAAGGCACTTTCTTCTATCTTGTGAGTCAAAACAACGAAACGTCATTTTCGTTCCTCAAACAAGGTTTTGTTTCCACTTTTCGCTTTCAGATTTTTGTCATCCACTATTTGCAGCATTTGTTGCCGCCATACTTGCCGTAATTGCTGCCGTTACAGCTATTTGCTCTGCAATTATAATGCTTGTGATGCTATTTATCGACGCTACTTCCATAAGTTTATTTTCACATTGTCTCTTGTATTCCTGCTCTACTAAAATGGCACTGTACATCAGTCGCTGTTTCTTTCCTATTCCTAGTGCTCCAAAGCCTTTAAAGGAGAGTAAATACTCGTTCACTTCTACTATATCACTAACAACTTGCTGTGTATTATCCGTTGTCATAGCTAGAACACCTAGTATAGCTAGTTCTACTCCTGTGCCAAACTTGCAGTCTCTATTTTTTAATCCTTCGAAGATCTCCATAACTTTATTACACTTTTTCAAGAAGTTTTCCTCTCCTAAAGCTAATGTATGGCTTAAAGACTGAACGGCATTAGCAGAAAAGAACTGAGTGTGCAAAAAGTTATAGCATTTTTCCATTTCTGTAATGGCTTCCTCTACAGTCAAGTCACTAATGGCAAAAATGATGGCAAAGCCACTATCTTCACTTGATGTTAAGAAGGGATGTTCTTTTTTCATTCTCTTGTAGATTTCCTTTGCTTTTTCTATGACCCTCTTATAATCCGTATCTTTGACCATATCTGCCATTACAAAGGCGGATAGTGGCAAGTAATCAGACGAATAAAATTCCTTTCTGAGTAAGTCGTAAATCAGGAGTACCTTTTGAAACTTAATAACAGGCTGATTTTCAAGGGAAAGCATGGTAGCTAGAATTAAGTTTGTGGTACTTCGAAAGGAAGACAAAAGGCCAGTATTAGACTTAATAATATCTTTGCATTCTTTAATTTTTACTTCATCTACTTCTAATTGCCTCTCTGTGTACATACTCCCACAAAGAGGATGAAGTGTAGAGTGATCCCATCTAAAATGATTCTTCATAATATCTCTATTTCTCACCAACAGCTCACATCTTTGTTTCAACACATTGTTCATATGCGGTTCCCCTTTGTCTATTTATTCTCTCTTTTTTTCTCCATCCACTGGGTAAACAATTCTTCTTCATCTTCATTAAAAGCATGGTCTGCTCCATCTTCTACATGTTCAATTTCTACTACATTGTATTCTAAATCTATTCCAATACATTCACAACAATTATCACAGATTTTATTTTTATCTAAATCACATACTTGGCACTTGCCACAGTCGTCACAGGCTTTATTTTCATTTAATTCACAGTAATTCATTATTTCACTCCATTAATTATTAATATTCTTGAATATCATTTTATCGTAAATGATTTCAGTTGAAAAGGATAAAATGGTATACTACAAGAAAGTGCCTTTGGTATTTTAGCTACCAGTCTTCAATCTTCAGCGCTAGGGACAAGTCTTACAGGTCAAAGATTCTTTGTTGGCACTCAGAATGACTTAAGCAGCAGCTAGGGTCAAAAAGTAGAACTTTCCTGCTTAATTATAAAGCGTCTTTGACGCTATAAATACCAGTAATGTGAAAAATTTTCAAGGAGGTGATTCTTATGCGAAACAAAGTAGTGTTTTTAGTGGATATGAATGCTTTCTTTATCAGCTGTGAAACTACACGTCATCCGGAAATTATTGAAAAGCCTGCAGCTGTAGCAGGGGATCCTAAAAACAGGACGGGAATTATCCTTACGGCTAATTACCAAGCGAGAAAATATGGAGTTCGTACTGCAATGCAAGTTCATGAAGCCAGAAAGCTTTGCCCTCAAATAGTACTTATTGCGCCAGATCACTCCTTTTACAGGCAAAAATCTCATGAGGTAATGAATGTCCTTATGGAGTACACTCCTATTATTGAACAAAATAGCGTAGACGAAGCTTGGCTAGATATGACAGGATCTGAAGGGATTTTTGGACAGCCTTTAGAAACAGCTAAGACCATTATGTCTCATATTAATGAAGAATGTGGTCTGTGGTGCTCTATAGGAATTTCTGAAAATAAATTTTTGTCTAAAATGGCATCCGACATGAAAAAACCTCAAGGCATTACAGAACTTTGGCAAAAAGATATTAAGAAGAAACTTTGGCCACTTCCTGTTCGAAAAATGTATGGCATTGGAAATCAAACAGCTAAAAAACTGCATGGCATTGGTATTTTCACTATTGGAGATATCGCTCAATATTCAAGGGAAAGTCTTTATAAGAAATTTGGAAAAATAGGCTCTCAAGTCTACCTTCTTGCAAATGGAATGGATTCATCTCATGTAGTCTCTCATGATCACGATGATGTAAAATCCATTGGCCGATCGATTACACTACCAAAAAATATTGTTTATGTGGAAGATGCAAAATTAGTACTCATGAAATTAGCAGATGAAGTAGGTATTCAGGCACGAAAACAGAATAAAAAAGGGCGTACTATACAGATTATCATTAAGTATTCTAACTTTCAAACCATCACAAGACAAAAAACTATAGAACCCACTAATTTAACTACAATCATCTATGATACTAGTATAGAACTTCTACATAAATACTGGAATCATCACAAAGCTGTTCGACTCTTAGGTATTAGTCTTAACAATTTTGATGAGAAAGGTCATTACGAGCAGATCTCGATGTTTGACCTTCCAAAAGCCAATGTACCAAAAGATAATCTTGAAAAAACAGCTAAATTAGAAAAGGCATTAGACGCTATAAGAGAAAAATATGGATTTTCAACAGTAAATCGTGCCACACTATTAGATACAAAAATTAAATCAAAAGAAAAGTAATAGAGATAAATTTATTATTTGCAAGCAAATAATCTCTCTACTTTTCCTTTATTCAAAGCTTTACCGATGACGCAGAGCCTTCCCGTATAATCCGGTGAAATATCTCTGATCTCGTACTCGCCAGGCACAAAATCAAATTGAATCCAATCTCCTTCTGTTGTAGGCAGGATTCCTTTTGCTCTTAAGACCATGCCATAATCCGTATCACTGAGGGCTTTTAGACAATATTCAATGTCTCCTTTTGTATAAGGCTGACTTGTTTCTATTTCCCAGCGCTCAAAAAACTCATTTTCTTTATGAGAATGATTATGATGATTACAATGTGGATCGGTGCAGACTTTTTCTTGTTCTTCCATAAAGGCGCCTACTTTGTTTTCTAATAGTGTAAGCACTCCCTTACTCTCTAATTGATCCCATGGAGTAGTTACAATATTTGCATTTTTATTGATTCTTTTTATATCCTCTACTATGTACTGAACTTCTTCTACAGTAGCCTTCTGTGTTCGACTTAAAAATATGGTATTGGCATTTCTAATTTGATCTTCAAAGTACTCTGTGACATACTCTAGATTCGTTTCATACTTTACTACATCTACAATAGTAACAATTCCATTTAGCTTTATATGATCTTGAGAAGTAAACTCAGTACAAGAAGATAAAACTTCTGAAAGTTTTCCCACTCCTGACGGCTCGATAATAACTCTGTCTGGTTGATATGTTTTTATGACAAGTTCAATAGCTCTAGAAAATTCTCCCACTAGAGTACAGCATATGCAACCTGAATTTATTTCTACAATATCAATACCTGTTTCCTGTAATAAGCTTCCGTCTATGCCGACCTTTCCAAATTCATTTTCTACAATAACCACTTTTTCTTGAACTATATTTTCTTCTAGTAATTTTTTAATAAAAGTAGTTTTTCCTGAACCCAAAAAACCAGATACGATATCTATCTTTGTCATAAGAATACTCCTCTCTGAAATGGTACATATATTTATAAAAAAGTGCTGACCACACTTTTGTTCTAAGTTCTACGTAAAACCTTTTAGGTTATTAATAGTGACCGTTACATTAGATTATTAACATATCATAAAAACTGAATTAAAAACTAGAAATCCCCTAATACATAAATACCGAAAAGGAAAAAGCAACTCCTTTTCCCTTTTCGTTTATAAATTTATTTTAGTTGTACATTCTACGTTCTATGTAAAAACACTTGCGTTACAGAAGATTTTACATAGAATTTATAACCTAGAGCTTATTTATAGAGTCCTTTTCTATGGGCCTTTAAATAATCGCAATTAAACTCATCTTGATCGAGTAAAGTAGTAGAAGCAATCAATGAACCCATCATTTCTTTATCCGTTGGATCTAATACGTAACCGTCCATTCCAACTGCCATGATTTGTACAGCAAATAGTCTATTGAGAACTTTTCGATTTGGCAATCCAAAGGAAATGTTACTGAGCCCACATGTAAAGTGTACATCTGGAAATTCTAACTTAATTTGCTTAATCGTCTCTAATACTTCGATTCCTGCTGTACTAATGCTACTCACTGGTTTTATTAGAGGGTCAAAGTAGATATCGTCGTCTGGTACACCAGCTTTTGTAAGCTTATGATATAAATTACGAGCTACCTTTACGCGATCTTCTGCTGTTTCAGGCATTCCAGTACTATCCATACAAAGTGCAACTACTTTTGCTTTATGCTTCAATATAATAGGTAATATGGAATCAAATCGATCATCTTCATCACTTATAGAGTTTAACATTGGCTGATCGTATTTACAAAGAGCCAATCCTGCATCTAAAACAGCTGCATCTGGACTATCAATACAAAGAGGTGCATCTACTTGCTCTTGTATACAATTGACGAGCCAAGTCATTACTTCTGCTTCATTGTTGACCATTGTACCACAATTTACGTCAATATAATCTGCTCCTGCGTCGTATTGTTCTTGTGCTAATTTTTTAATAAAATCTGCATCTTTGCTTAAAACTGCTTCTTTTACAGCTTTTCTACTTGTGTTGATTAATTCTCCCACAATAAGCATGGTCATGACCTCCTTGGCATTTGTTATGCGTGTGCTTTTTCACTTACTAGTGAATCGCATAATTCTACTGCTGCAGCTGCATCTTCACCGTATCCATCAGCGCCTACTTGATTTGCAAACTCTTGACTAATTGGCGCTCCACCGACGATAATCTTAACTTTATTTCGAACGCCTTTTTCTTCTAGAAAATCAATAGTCTCCTTAATATTCATCATTGTAGTCGTTAACAATGCAGACATACCAATGATATCAGGTTTTTCTTTTTCTATTGCCTTAAGAAAATCTTCTGGTTCTATATCTGTTCCTAAGTCTATAACGGTATATCCGCTGCTTTCTAACATCATACCTACTAAGTTTTTACCGATATCATGAAGGTCCCCTTTAACCGTTCCTGTAATAATGACACCTTTCGTTACTAAATCGCCCTCTTTAATATACTCTTTTAAAAGATCCATTCCAATATTCATCGTCTTAGCAGATTTCATAACTTCAGGAACAAACATTTCACCTGTTTTAAACAAAGGAGTTACGAGATTCATACCACCTATTAAACCTTCATTTATAATATCCATTGGCTTAGCGCCATCTTCCATTGCTTTGTTAACAAGACCTTTAACTTTTTTAAACTCTCCATCCAGAACACATTGAGCGATATTTTCAAATTTAGACATATTGTAATCCTCCTCTAATTAAACAATTATTTTTATATTACAGTAAATCATTCCATATCTATACATTTATGCTTAGCCTATTAAATATTCGCCAGGTAAGTATTTGCTTTCATCTAAGTCTTCTTTAATATCATTGTAGAATTCCATAGGTTCTTCAGGTATTTCGTCTAATTCTCTAGCCATAATATCAAGATATTTATTATCTCTCTTATCTGCAGAAACTTTGCCATCTGCTATACCCTTTTTAAGTCCTTCAACTGCTAATTGAGCTGCTAATTTTGTTCTCAAGAAAGGATTTTGTTCTTTAACTAATTCTTTACTGATATCAAATACAAAATCAGGTCTAAGTACATAAGCCTGAACATCTAATCTAGAGTCTGATTCTACTAATAAATCTCTAAATTGTACATTCATACCTTGTTTCGTTGCTTCATTCATCAATCTACAGTCGTAAATTAATTGTTCCATAGATACGATTGGTGCGTAATCAGATAAAAGTTTTACTTGTTGTACAGACTCATTACTCCAAAGATCTGCTACTGCTGCTGAGATATTTCCAACTGGACTAAAGTGTGCACATGCTGCAGATTTTCCTTCTGCAGATATTGGTGTACCTGTTATTGCTTTAATATATGGACCTGCGTATTCACAGTCTTTACTAGGTCCTACTGCGCCCATTTCGTAAGCTACTAAAGCTCTAGATGCACTAGCAACACGTACTACTGCGGCAAAAGATTTAGGTATAAATCCTCTTTCTGCAAGTACCATAGCTGTATTAGCAAATCCACAAGAAGAATCTCCAGCTGCATAGCAATTGTTACGATCTGCAATATCTACTAAATGTCCCCATAAGAATTCCATATCTCTTGTTGCTAATACGCCTAAGGAAAATATTACTTGTTTGATTTCTGCATTAACTAATGCATCATCGTGTAGTTCTTTTCCACCTGTTGACTCTATAGAAAGGAAATCTGCTCCGTCTCTTGCACAGCCTTCAAAGGCTTCCATCATGCCATCCCAGTACTTGCCGCTTCTCATTACAGGAGGACGACTCATTTCTCTTGTATCGTTAAGAGTAGCACGTAGTGCTGTCTTTAAACCATATTTGTCCGCATATTCTTTCATAATGTCTAAGATAATTCGATTAACTTCAATACCCCATTTAGGATTTTCTGTAAAGTTAACTAATGTCTCTAATTCAAGAACTACACCTGGTGCATGAAGTTCATGTGCTCTTTTTAAAGAACCATTTATAATGTCTGCATAAATTTTGTAGGCATCCTTTATTGAATTTTCATCGATATTCATTCCTGGAAGAGTAAAGTTTAATTCTGGATAAATAGTGCCTCCACCAATGACGAGACCGCTTTTTGTAGTGACAGGATTAGGACAAGAACCGTACACAAAATCATTTAAATCCTTATAAGCTAACTGTGTATAACTTTTTTTCATATTGATTCCTCCATATAAATTAAATTATATTAACAAGTTTCTGCTGATACCATATAACCAGATGATTCGATAATCATTTTAAAGAGACGTTCGCCAATATTTTTAGGCTCTACACATACGGCTCCTACTATTATTGTACTGGGATCTATACTGGACCCTATTATTGGTTTTAATAAGTCTAGAATCATATGTTGCATTTCACCTGCATAAATAACATCTCCCACAAGGTACTCTCTGCTTTCAAAATGTCTTCCCACGATTGCCATGCCCTTTTGACAAGCTCCAATAACTTTAATTACATCTTCTTTTGATGGGTTGGACTGGACAAAATGATTTAGTAAATTTATAACCTCATCTTCTTCAAGTTCACTTACTAATTGTGTTATTAACTTAAAATTCATAAAGATACCTTCCCCTTGTCTCATAGGCGTTGTAGCTAGAAACATGTTTGATAAAAGCCAGATATGGATTTTGCAGGCCTGCATTTCGTATTGGCTTTTTCTACACCACCTCCAGAATTTTGTATTTCAATTTATGTATACAACTTATTTCTATACTTATATAATACGCTCCTTCAATTCTTAAGTCGATGGAAAATATCAATACATTCTGGTACTCCACCACTTTGAATATTTCGTAAATTGTACTATTCCAACAGTTTCTGGTAATTTATTCAAAAAAGCCAAAATTTCATCTACCGAAATTTTGGCTTTTTGATTTATTCATCTTCTACTACTAAACTATCTACGAGGTCAATGGTCTCAAACAAGTCTTTTGCGTAACCATGGGCGCCAATGGCTTTGGCATAGTCGTGGGTAACAGGTCCACCTCCTACTATGACTTTTATCTTCTCGTCTAGGCCTTCTTCTCGAATCTTCTTCATAATATCTCTTTGTGAGCCCATAGTTGTCGTAAGAAGAGCAGAAAGAGCTAGGATGTCTGGCTCATATTTATAAATTGCATCTATAAACCCCTCTACAGGAACATCAATCCCTAAATCTATTACAGTATAACCTGCACTTTCTAGAAGCATTGCCACTAAGTTCTTACCGATATCGTGAATATCTCCTGCTACGGTACCTATTACAATGATGCCTCTTGAATAACGGTGTTCACGACAGAGGATAGGTCTTAAAATATATAAACCTGCATGCATAGCACGTGAAGCTCTTAAAACTTCTGGTACAAAATTTTCTCCTGTTCGAAAGCTCTTTCCTATTTCGTTCATAGGTTCAACTAAACCTTTTTCAATAATTATTTCTGTATTAATTCTTTGATGTAAGGCAAACTCTGTTTTTTCTTTTACTAATTGAGCATTACCCTTCATTACGCCTAATTGAATCTCCTTTATAATATCTAGTACCAATCCGATTCATCCTCCTAACTTTGCTTCCTATACTGGGTAGGTGTCATCCCAATTTTACGGCGAAAAACCTTCGTAAAATAACTAGGATCACTGTAACCAAGCTTTTCTGCAATATCTTCTACTGAAATTCCTGGCATGCGAAGCAATCTTTTTGCTTCTTCCAATTTGACCTTTGTAACGTATTCCATAATGGTCATTCCTTGATCGTCTTTAAAGATTTTGCTTGCATAATTAGGACTTAAAAAAACGGCATCACAAATTTCTTCTAAAGAGGTATTCTCTTGATAATTTTCTAGTATGTAATCTTTAATACCTCGAATAGCTAAACGATTACTAGCATTAGAATTATTCTTTATAGCCTGTAGAAATAAATCAAAGGTTTTAATAGCTGCTAAATCGATTTCTTCCATGGTTTCATAACAACCTACATTCATTAAAAAAGTAGAGCTAATATCTAAGGCTTGATTTAAATCTGCCCCTCCATCTACAGAAGCTCTTGAAAGGATTACCCCTAGTTCGAGAACTCGTGCTTTGATTTTGTTGAGTTTAGCTGCTTCTTTAAGGAAGATATCAGCTAGAAGTGTTTGATATATGGTCTTAGCTCCTTCAAAGTCACCTAATTTTATTTTGCTGACCAAGTCTCGCTCTTTCTCTAAGGAATAATTGAGACTTATACTTTGTATGCTAAGTTTTTCTTCTAAACTCTTTCTATTTTGTATTTCTTCATTTAATAGGGATTGCTGCAATGCCATCTCCTGTTTTTGTTTCTGATTTTCATATCCATATTTCATAATATTATTTGCCGTAACATAAAGTAAATCTGCAGCACCTTGAACCTTTTCTACGGTGAGAACTTTTAATTTTTTTGCTGCATCTATGAGCTCATAAAAATCAACTGTTAGCTCTTTATTCATCTGTCTTAGTTCAATCCAAAAGAATTCCTCTGGTTCCCACATGAGTACTTGACCACAAATAATCGTTCCTAAGTGTTGTCCATTAATAATAATAGGAGCTGCCCATTCTATTAATCCAGCAGGACACCTGAATATATAGGGTTCTCCAAAAATTGCTGCTTGTTTCCCCGCTCTCTCGTAGGCACCCATACAACGGGTAAGACCTTTTTCCTTTTCCTTTTCCCATATGATACGGCAAAACCTACAGCTTTTTTGAGCATCTTCTCTAGAAAAAATGGATCGTCCTTGTATATCTACAATATTTGCTGTTAAATCTGTAGCCTTAGTAAAAGCATTTAAGATTTTTATTAAGAGCTCTTTGTCTACTATATCTAGCAACTGAGCTCTCTTTGATAGCTTTGCTTGTTGGCTTTTATCCGTCATAATTCGAACTCCTCCTTATGAATGAGCCTTGATATGAAAAGAATACATATATCTATAGTATAACATTAGTAATCTCTAAAATTTTGTATATTTATAGATTATTTTGTTAAGAACTATTAAGCTTGCTACATTCAACCATATATTAACACAAAATAATTTTATAGTTTTTATAACACTAGCAAAACTCGGTTTCAATTCAATTGTTTCAAACAAAATCTTAAGGAAAAAAAGTAGTTTGTTTAATATCTGGAGGTAATATTGACGTGACTATCCTATCTCGAGTGATTGATCGAGGACTTCAAAAATCTGGACGACTGGTAACATTAAATATCAAATTAATGGACAAACCAGGACAATTAGGATCTATATCTAAAATCATTGCTGATTTAGGTGGAAACGTAGTGTCCGTAAATCACGATAGATCCGATACCAACGTAGATATAAACTCTTGTTTTCTGCGAATCTCCCTAGAAACTAGGGATCGAGATCACGTAATGGAAATAAAAAACGCACTTATGGAAGAAGGGTATTCTTTTTCAATTAATTAAAGCGCCAAAGGCGCTTTTTATTTACAACTGAACAGCCATTGGTTCTCTTTTATCAAAGGAGAATACTGCCTTAAAGCCCATCTGTTTTAACATTAAATATACGGAAGCAATATTATATCCTATGGCATCGATCGTATGAGAATCAGAGCCAACCGTAAGGATTTCTCCCTTTAAATCTCTATATTATTCTAAAATCGTTCTTGATGGGAAAATTTCTACAGAGCTTGAGCGAAAGCCTGATGTGTTGATTTCTAGTCCAATACTTCGTGAAACTGCTTTTTTTAGTATCTCTCTGATGAGCTCTTGAAAATCAGCGTGTCGGTATCTACCGCTAGAATCAAAAGCATACCTTCTAAGTAAATCAAAGTGTCCAATAACATCAAAATCACCTACTGAGACGGTCTTTAAAAGCTCTTCAAAATAATCCCTATAAATTGATATTTGATCTCTATGGATGATGTAATCTATCAAATCCACTCCATTTACAGAATGAACGGAGCCGATAATAAAATCTAAATCTTGATCTTTAATCTGTGAACTTATCTCATCCTTTTTATAATGAGGTTCACTGATTTCTATGCCTTTTTTAATGACTAACTTCTCTTGAAAAACATCTTTAGCCATCTGAATATCTTTTGTATAATGCTCAAAATCGATATAGTCAGTACAAATATCTCCTTCTCTTACTGCAAAATGTTCTGTAAAACAAATCTCCGTAATGCCCTTATCTACGGCACTTTCACACATTTCCTGCACAGTATTTTTTGCATCCCAAGAATGTATTGTATGTGTATGATAATCTAATAATCTGTTAATGAATATCACCTCGATAGTTAATATAATATTATCGTACTCTTATTGAGGTTTAAAAACAAGATTTAACGTTTTCAAAATTGGTTGGTCGGTTGGTTCGTCGGACGGGAAAAATGAGGACCACCCGTCCAACGGGTGGTTTCCTCTACGGCTATAAGCCTTT
>NZ_CALNCS010000020.1 GCF_937875145.1 Alkalibaculum bacchi
TTTCATGGCTTTCATATCCTGACCGCCAATGTCTAAGATAAAATCAAAGATGGGGTCATAGATGATATTATATTAAATGAAGCCTGTTCTTCGGGATGTGGGTCTTTCTTAGAGACTTTTGCTCATTCCTTAAAATTATCTGTAGAAGAATTTGCCCAGGAGGCATTAATGGCAAAGGCTCCTGTGGATTTAGGTACTCGTTGTACTGTTTTTATGAATTCTAGGGTAAAGCAAGCACAAAAAGAGGGCGCAGATGTAGGAGATATTTCAGCAGGATTATCTTACTCGGTCATTAAAAATGCCATACAAAAAGTAATAAAAGTTCGTAATCCAGAAGAACTAGGAAAAAGTATTGTAGTCCAAGGTGGTACTTTTTATTCCAATGCTGTGCTTCGAGCTTTTGAAAAGATTTTAGGAAGAGACGTAATTCGCCCAGATATTTCAGGTATTATGGGAGCTTTTGGAGCAGCATTAATTGCTAAGGAAAAATACGCAGAAGGTACAGAAAGTACTATTTTAGATGAAGCCCAGTTACAAGCTTTTGAAACGGACGCAACATTAGAAAGATGCGGAAAGTGTGGTAACAATTGCCTTCTTACTATTAACAATTTCTCTGATGGGAGGCGCTTTGTCTCTGGAAATCGCTGTGAAAGAGGTGTAGGCATCGAGCAAGAGCAAACTACAAAAAAGGTTCCCAATATGTACGACTATAAATACAAGAGACTGTTTAATTACAATCCTTTAGATAAGAGTGAAGCCATTCGAGGAGAAGTAGGAATTCCTAGGGTTTTAAATGTATATGAAAACTATCCTTTCTGGTATCGCTTTTTTACAGAGTTAAAATATAGGGTGGTTTTATCTCCTCGTTCAAGTAAAAAGCTCTATGACAAGGGGATGGAGTCCATACCATCAGAATCCGTTTGTTACCCTGCTAAAATCGTACACGGGCATATTATGAGTTTACTTGAAAAGGATATTGATTTTATCTTTTACCCTTGCATCTCCTACGAAGAAGACGATATTAATGGAGCAGATAATTGTTACAATTGTCCAATCGTCATGTCTTATCCTGAGACCATTAAGTACAATGTAGATGCCCTTAAGGAAAAGAATATCAATTACATGAATCCATTTTTGCCGCTAAATGATTACAATCGATTAGTGGAAAGGCTTATAGAAGAGTTTGCGCCTTTGGGTATAGGCGAGGAAGAAATACGAAAGGCCTGTGATTTAGGATGGAAAGAAAAAGATGTCTATAAAGAAGATGTCCGTAAAAAATCTGAGGAAATACTAACTTATATTGAAGAGAATGACATGACGGGTATTGTCTTAAGTGGTAGACCTTATCATATTGATCCTGAGATTAACCATGGCTTGCCAAATGTCATTACAGAATTAGGCATGGCAGTCTTATGTGAAGAAGGCGTATCTCATTTAGGAGAAGTAAAACGACCTCTTCGGGTTCTTGATCAATGGAAATATCACTCTAGATTGTATACTGCGGCAAACTTTGTGGCAAGGCAATCAAATATTGAGTTAGTACAGCTTACCTCTTTTGGCTGTGGATTAGACGCTGTAACGACAGATCAAGTTCACGAGATTTTAAATGAAGCAGGAAAAATTTACACTCTTATTAAGATTGACGAGGTAAGCAATTTAGGTGCTGTCAAGATTCGTTTGAGATCTTTAAAAGCTGCCTTAGAGGATAAAGAGGAGTTACAATATCCAAAATCTAGTACAGATGTGGAATATAAGAGAGTTTCCTTTACAAAGGAAATGAAAAAAACCCATACTTTATTGGTTCCTCAAATGTCACCTATTCATTTTGACTTTATTAACGATGCTATGGAACCTTCAGGATATCGTGTAGAAGTGTTGCCAAGTGTAGATTATAATGCTATTGATGAAGGCTTAAAATATGTCAACAACGATGCTTGTTATCCTTCCATTATAGCAGTGGGTCAATTGATTGCTGCTGTAAAATCAGGCAAATATGATGTAAATAATATTAGTTTAGTCATGAGTCAAACGGGAGGTCCTTGTAGAGCTTCAAACTATGTAGCCTTTATCCGAAAGGCCTTAAAGGATATGGATATGGAACACATTCCTGTTATATCTGCTAATCTAGTTGGCTTAGAGAGCAATCCTGGATTTAAGATTACCCTTCCCTTAATCAATCGTGGAATGATGGCAGCAGTGTATGGAGATTTGTTCCAAAGAGTTTTATATGCTACAAGGCCTTATGAAAAAGAAAAGGGCTCTGCAGAAAGATTGTACGACTCTTGGAGAACTAAAGCAAAAGAGAATATCCGATCAGGAAATCTATTTGCATTTAAGCGCAATATAAAGAAGATTGTTGAGGATTTTGATGCGTTACCTTTATTAAATATAGAAAAGCCAAAAGTTGCTGTAGTAGGGGAGATCCTCGTAAAATATCATCCAACAGCGAACAATAATCTCGTTCAAGTTTTAGAAGATGAAGGCGCTCAAGTAGTCGTTCCTGATATTATAGACTTTATATTATACTGTGCTTATAATAATGTGTTTAAATATGAGAAACTAGCAGGTACAAAAAAATCAATGGGTAATAGTTTGAAGGGCATTAAACTCATAGAATGGTACCGAAAATCCATGAAGGAAGCTCTAAAAGACAGTAGTAGATTTAATCCACCATCAACCATTGACAAAAAAGCTCGCAAAGCAGAAGAACTAATTTCTCTTGGAAACCAAGGCGGAGAAGGTTGGTTCTTAACTGCAGAAATGATGGAATTAATCGAAGATGGCGTAGAAAACATCGTATGCGTACAGCCATTTGCCTGTTTACCAAATCACGTAATGGGTAAAGGCATGATTAAGCCTATTAGAGAAAAGTACCCTATAGCCAATATTGCAGCTATCGACTATGACCCAGGTGCAAGTGAAGTGAATCAATTAAATAGAATAAAATTAATGTTATCTGTTGCCTTTAGAAATCTAGATAAGAAAAATGCACTAAAAGAAGAGAATGTAACAAATGAAGCAACTGATGAATCCAGAAAAAAGAAATTGGTACTAAATGAAGATTATTCTGGGTAATTAGAAAGATATATAGAATGGAATAGAACAAAATAAATAGAGACTAGCAATTATGATAATAAGCTAGTCTCTATTTATTATTATACATTGTTTTATTTTTTCTGACCACGATATCTCAAATGATACTAAAATAGACATAGAATCTTAATTTGTATTGCACATGCAATATAGTACAATAAACGACAATGTATGACATTTTTATATGTTATAGTTATAATATATGGAAGTAAGGTGTAAATATTACAACAATTGTATATAAGCTTATAAATGATCGTTTCAGCTTTCTGATTATAGAAAAAGAAACTTCTTCTATAATCGAAGCAGTGCGGTATTTCTACGATGATGCCTATCTGTGTGATTTCATAAGTAATAGGCCCGGAGTTACAGATAACTTAAAGCAATGTTTCAGGACAAGTACAAGTACAAGCAAATATTTTTTATTATTTACTCAAACTTCGCACATGAATAATTGTCTTAAAGTATTGGAATTCATGG